>NZ_JBHWVM010000090.1:0-32869 GCF_042736805.1 Streptomyces sp. NPDC060031 | reverse complement strand
TCCCCGGGCAGCTCGGCGCCGGCGTGCGGCGCCGGCCCGGAGAGTTCGTCGAGGGTGGCGCGCAGGCGTTCGGCCCGTGCGCGGGCAGGGTGATCGGCACCAGGTCCGGCCGGTTCTCCGCGCAGCAGTCGTTCCGCCGCGGCTCTGTCCAGCCACCTGTTGCGCTCGTCGGCCATCACATGTCCTTCTGCGTCCGCCAACGTGAATGCGTCACACCGGTTTGTTCCACGAGACCCCCGCCTCGGCCGCGCTGCGCCGGCACGGCGTCGAGATCGATCCCGCCCGCGCCGTGCCGTGGCTGGCCACCGGCATTATCGCCGACCGCGGATCCGTATCCGGAGTCCGCCTCCCAGCCCGGCTCGAACCCGCCGTCGGCCCCTATCATCTCGGCCAGTTTCTTCAGGCCCCGGTGCGCGGCGGTGCGTACCGCGCCGGGCCGCTTGCCCAGCGTTTCGGCGGCGGTCTTGGCGTCCAGGCCGACGACGACGCGCAGGACGACGGCTTCCGCCTGGTCCTGGGGGAGCTGTGCGATCAGGGCCATGGCCCGGCCGGTGGACAGGGCCTCCATCGCCTCTCCCGCGGTGTCGCAGTCGGCGGCCCGGCCCGTCAGCTCGGTCTCGTCGCCGCCGACGGCGGGGCGGCGGCCGCGCATGCGTATGTGGTCGAGGGCGCGGTTGCGCGCGATGCGGGCGGCCCAGCCGCGGAAGCGGTCGGCGTCGCCGGTGAAGGAGTCGAGGTCGCGGGCGATCTGCAGCCAGGCCTCCGAGGTGACGTCCTCCGCGTCGCCGTCTCCGACGAGCGTGCGGACGTACCCGAGCAGGCGTGGGTGCACGGCGCGGTACACATAACGGAACGCGTTCTCGTCGCCGTCTTGTGCCGCGAGCACCGCGGTGGTCAGCTCCGCGTCGTCCCCCAGCAAAGTCCCCAACCCGTTCACTGTCCTGTACGTGTGGCGCAAATCAGCACGTTACGGCTTTCAAGCACCTCTCGTCCACGCGTTGTACAACCAGCAACCAATCCTGCGCGGAGCGGGGTGTGACACAAAACGCACTCCGGGCGCTGACAGGGGTACGGGCTTGTCGCACGAGTCCGTGTCGGATGGCGGCCGGGGCCTCTCCTGTGGGGGGTGGCGGCCTCGGTCGCCCTCCCCTTCTCCGGACTCTTCGCCGGACTCATCCCCGGGCCCTGTCCCAGGCGCTGCCCCGGGCCCTGTCCCAGGCGCTGCCCCGGGCCCGCCCTCAAGTGCTTCTCCACGCGGCCTTGTCATCCTTTCGGCTCACTTCCGGGTGAAAACCCAGGATGCGTACGACACACCCCGCCCCGCGTCGATAGCGTGGCGATACACCCGCGCCGCGCCCCGAGGAGCCCCCCGCTGTCCAGCCACCTTCAGGCACAGGCCCGCGGAAGCTCCGCCCCTCCTCACGGATCGGGGCTGGCGCGGTTCAACGACCTGTCCCCCGAATCCGCCCGCTCCATCCTGCTGCACTGCTGCGGCAGCACCCGCTGGGCCCAGCGCGTCGCCGCACACCGCCCCTACCCCGATCACGACACTCTGCTCGCCGCCGCCGACGAGGCCTCGTACGACCTTTCCCAGGCCGACCTCTCGGAGGCGCTGGCCGGCGAGACCTCGGCGGAGCTGGAGCACGGGGCCTCGTACGCCGCCCTCCTCGCCCTCGACGCCGCCCAGGCGGAGTACGAGCGCAAGTTCGGCCACGCCTTCGTCATCTGCCTGGACGGACACACCCCCGAGGAGCAGGCCGATCAACTCCTGGCCGCGATCCGGCGTCGGATGGGTCACGAAGTGGACGAGGAGCGTTCGATCTCCGCGGACGAGCTGCGCCGCGTCGCGCAGGCCCGGCTCGCCGACCTGACACACTGGCTGACGTCGGCGGATGGGGTGTCTGCGGCTGAATTCGGGCTATTCGCCCCTGTGGGATAGTCCGTCCGAGCCTGTTTGATCACACCGATGGCCCCCGCGCGAAGGAACCGACAAAGCGTCGCTACGATGTCCGGGGCCGGAGGACCGTACCCGGCCGGGCCCGACCGACAAAGAAGCCGGCTGGCCCCCGCCCCGCTTCCGGAGGGTTTTCCGTGCCGGCTGGAACGTTGTACCGCGGCCGGGAAGGAATGTGGTCCTGGGTGGCTCATCGAGTCACCGGCGTCCTCATCTTCTTCTTCCTGTTCGTACACGTCCTCGACACCGCTCTCGTCCGCGTCTCCCCCGAGGCGTACGACGACGTGGTGGCTACCTACAAGACGCCGATCGTCGCGCTGCTGGAGTACGGCCTCGTCGCCGCAATCCTCTTCCACGCGCTCAACGGCCTGCGTGTCATCGCCGTGGACTTCTGGTCCAAGGGCCCGCGCTACCAGAAGCAGATGCTCTGGACCGTCGTGAGCATCTGGATCGTGCTGATGGCCGGGGCCGTATACCCCGTCCTGCACCACGCCTACCTTGAACTGTTCGGGAAGTGACACGCATGTCTTCTGACACTTCTTCCGCTCAGGCCATCGGTGACGTGGAGGGCGTTTCCCTCTACGACACCGACAACCCGGCGCCGTACATCGAGGCCCCGCGCAAGCGGACCGGCAAGACCCCGCGCACGACCCGCGGCAACTTCGAGATGGTCGCGTGGCTCTTCATGCGCCTCTCGGGCATCGTGCTGGTCGTCCTGGTCATCACCCACCTGCTGATCCAGCTGGTGTTGGACGGCGGCGTCTCCAAGATCGGCTTCGCCTTCGTGGCCGGCCGCTGGGCGTCCCCGTTCTGGCAGGTCTGGGACCTGCTGATGCTGTGGCTGGCCATGCTCCACGGCGCCAACGGCCTCCGCACCGTCGTCAACGACTACGCGGAGCGCCCGGGCACCCGGTTGTGGCTGAAGGGCCTGCTCTACACCGCCACGGTGTTCACCATCCTTCTGGGCACGCTGGTGATCTTCACCTTCGACCCGAACATCCGCTAGGCAACGGGGCTGAGGCGAAACCAATGAAGATCCACAAGTACGACACCGTCATCGTCGGCGCGGGCGGCGCGGGCATGCGCGCCGCCATCGAGTCGACGAAGCGCAGCCGCACCGCCGTGCTGACCAAGCTCTACCCCACCCGCTCCCACACGGGCGCCGCGCAGGGCGGCATGGCCGCCGCGCTCGCCAACGTGGAAGAGGACAACTGGGAGTGGCACACCTTCGACACGGTCAAGGGCGGTGACTACCTGGTCGACCAGGACGCCGCCGAGATCCTGGCGAAGGAGGCCATCGACGCGGTCCTCGACCTGGAGAAGATGGGCCTGCCGTTCAACCGCACCCCGGACGGCACCATCGACCAGCGCCGCTTCGGCGGCCACTCGCGCAACCACGGCGAGGCGCCGGTCCGCCGGTCCTGCTACGCCGCGGACCGCACCGGTCACATGATCCTCCAGACGCTCTACCAGAACTGCGTCAAGGAGGGCGTGGAGTTCTTCAACGAGTTCTACGTCCTGGACCAGCTTCTGGTCGAGGAGGACGGCGTCAAGAAGTCGGCCGGTGTGGTCGCGTACGAGCTCGCCACCGGCGAGATCCACGTGTTCCAGGCCAAGTCCGTCATCTACGCCTCCGGCGGCACGGGCAAGTTCTTCAAGGTGACCTCCAACGCGCACACCCTCACGGGTGACGGCCAGGCGGCCTGCTACCGCCGCGGCCTGCCGCTGGAGGACATGGAGTTCTTCCAGTTCCACCCGACGGGCATCTGGCGCATGGGCATCCTGCTGACGGAGGGCGCCCGCGGTGAGGGCGGCATCCTCCGCAACAAGGACGGCGAGCGCTTCATGGAGAAGTACGCGCCGGTCATGAAGGACCTCGCGTCCCGTGACGTCGTCTCGCGCTCCATCTACACCGAGATCCGTGAGGGCCGCGGCTGCGGTCCGGCCGGTGACCACGTGTACCTGGACCTGACGCACCTCCCGCCGGAGCAGCTCGACGCGAAGCTCCCGGACATCACCGAGTTCGCGCGCACGTACCTGGGCATCGAGCCGTACACGGACCCGATCCCGATCCAGCCCACCGCGCACTACGCCATGGGCGGCATCCCGACGAACGTCCAGGGTGAGGTCCTCAGCGACAACACCACGGTCGTCCCGGGCCTGTACGCGGCCGGCGAGGTCGCGTGCGTGTCGGTGCACGGCGCCAACCGCCTCGGCACCAACTCGCTGCTCGACATCAACGTCTTCGGCAAGCGGTCCGGCATCGCCGCGGCCGAGTACGCGCACGCCAACGACTACGTCGAGCTGCCGGAGAACCCGGCCCAGCAGGTGAGCGACCTCGTCGAGCAGCTGCGCGCCTCTACGGGCAACGAGCGGGTCGCGGACCTGCGCCTGGAGCTCCAGGAGACGATGGACGCCTGCGTGATGGTGTTCCGTACCGAGCAGACGATCAAGACCGCGGTCGAGAAGATCGCGGAGCTGCGCGAGCGGTACAAGAACGTCTCCATCCAGGACAAGGGCAAGCGCTTCAACACGGACCTGCTGGAGGCCATCGAGCTGGGCAACCTGCTCGACCTGGCCGAGGTCATGGCCGTGTCCGCGCTGGCGCGCAAGGAGTCCCGCGGCGGTCACTACCGCGAGGACTACCCGAACCGCGACGACGTCAACTTCATGCGCCACACCATGGCGTACCGCGAGGTCGGAGCCGACGGCTCGGACTCGGTCCGGCTCGACTACAAGCCGGTCGTCACGACCCGCTACCAGCCGATGGAGCGTAAGTACTGATGGCTACCCCCACCCTGTCCAAGACGGACGAGATGGAGGCGGCGGCCGCGGCCTCGCCGTTCATCACGGTCACCTTCCGGATCCGCCGCTTCAACCCCGAGATCTCGGACGAGTCGCAGTGGCAGGACTTCCAGATCGAGATCGACCCGAAGGAGCGCGTGCTCGACGGTCTCCACAAGATCAAGTGGGACCTCGACGGCACGCTGACCTTCCGCCGCTCGTGCGCGCACGGCATCTGCGGCTCCGACGCGATGCGGATCAACGGCAAGAACAGGCTCGCCTGCAAGACGCTGATCAAGGACATCAACCCGGAGAAGCCGATCACGGTCGAGGCCATCAAGGGCCTGACGGTGATGAAGGACCTCGTCGTCGACATGGAGCCCTTCTTCCAGGCGTACCGGGACGTCATGCCGTTCCTGGTCACCAAGGGCAACGAGCCGACGCGCGAACGCCTGCAGTCCGCCGAGGACCGCGAGCGCTTCGACGACACCACCAAGTGCATCCTGTGCGCCGCGTGCACGTCCTCGTGCCCGGTGTTCTGGAACGACGGCCAGTACTTCGGCCCGGCGGCGATCGTCAACGCGCACCGCTTCATCTTCGACTCGCGTGACGAGGCCGGCGAGCAGCGGCTGGAGATCCTGAACGACAAGGACGGCGTGTGGCGCTGCCGCACGACCTTCAACTGCACCGACGCGTGCCCGCGTGGCATCGAGGTCACGAAGGCGATCCAGGAAGTCAAGCGTGCGCTGATCACGCGCCGCTTCTGATTCCGTCGTCGCAGCTGTGCCTGAGGGCCCCGCCCCCGGATCCGTTCCGGGGGCGGGGCCCTCGGCGCATCAGCGCCCGCGGATCTGGCTGGTGATCGTCGGGTCGGTGATCTCCGTGTCCTTGGCGAGCAGCATCGCCTTGCTGAGGATCACCGCCAGGGTCCGGTCGCCCTCGTACGGCAGGTAGCCCGCGTCCGGGGAGTCGCCGGCCTTGGGCACGATGCACAGGTACTGGTCGTTCGGCTCCATCAGGATGTTGCCCGACCCCAGGTGGATCCTGTACGTCCGCAGCTCGCCCTCGACGTGCAGGAACCGGCCCTCCAGGGTGCAGCGGCCGGCGATCGCCAGCCTCGGCACCAGCCGCTCCAGGAGCGCCCGGCGGGTCTCGGCGCCCTGGCTCAGCTCGCCGAAGCCGTAGGAGGTCCAGTACTCGCGGAACCGGCCCTCGGGGCCGCCGTCGGACCAGGTGGGGTCGTTGCCCACGCTGGCGACCCCGACGAACAGGTCCACGTCGCGCAGCACCTCGCTGAGCACCAGCTCGGGTATCTCCGTGAGCGGCAGCGGCTCGACCGGGTCCCGGCCGTCGCGCAGGTACATGGTGTACCCGCCTCCGCCGCAGTGCGCCCAATTCTGCGGGGCGTCGATCGGGTAGAAGCGCACCTGGTCGGTGCTCAGCCGCAGATAGCTGCCGGATCCGGTGGTGTCGCCGTAGTAGTCCCCGCTGTCCTCCCCCTCGATCCAGTACTCGGCGCGCAGCCCCCACTGCGGAAGCTCGCGGACGGCGGGCGGGACGGAGTCGTCCACGGCGAGGCGCAGCTTGTTGCGCCAGCCGCGGGCGGCGGCAAGGGCGTGGAACTGGTGCTGGCGCAAGATGTGGCCGGCGAAGCGGTTGGAGTACCTGCCGGTGTTCCGCTCGGCGTCGGTGAGCGGGTACACCTCGCGGTGGGCCTGCTTGAACGGCTGGGTGATGCCGAGCCCTTCGAGCCGGTCGCGCACGGCGGCGACCTCGTCGGGCTCCCGGCCGATGGGGTGCCACAGCCCGACCTCGGCGTCGGCGGCGGGGCACAGGGGGTCGCCCGCGATGCCGCGGATGTCGGTGCCGTCGTACACCGCCGGGGTGCCGGCGACCGTCCAGACGAGGCGGCGGGCGAGGGTGGCGACCAGTGGGTGGTCCAGGTACCGCGCGCGCCAGACCCCGTAGGTCCAGGTGCGGCGGGCGAGGAACTGCCGGTCGAGGCGCTCCGCCTGGGCCGAGAGCATCTTGTCGAGGTCCTTGACGGCGGCCTTGAGCTCCTTCAGCTCCTCGGCGTGGTCCTGGCGGACGGCGGCGGGGACGCTCTTGACCGCCTTGCCCGCGGCATTGCGCCAGGACAGCACCGCCTTCGGCCCGCGCACCTCCAGCAGGGCGGTGGCCTCCCCGAGGGGGAACTCGGCGCGCCCGACCTCCGTGAGGCCGTACGCGGGCACGGCGAGCTCCTCGATCTCCTCCCGGCCCAGCCCGAGCGCACGGGCGCGCTCCTCCAGGGCCGCATCGATGATCTTGAGGGTGCCCTTGAACGTCACGCGGCTCGCCAGCCGGGCCAGCTCGGCGAGCGCCGCCTCGCCCTCGGTCCGGGACAGGGAGATGACTCCGGCGTTGGCGACCTTGGGGTTGCGCGGGCCCAGCCCCGGGACCTTGCGCAGGCAGGTCTCCACGAGCCTGCCGAGTGCGCGCGGTATGCCCGGGTGCGCGGGAAGCAGCGGAAGCAGCCAGGCCAGTCCGCGCAGGGCGTTGGCGTTGTAGGGGTCGAGCTGGTTCTCGTACCAGGTGTCCGTCAGCGGGAGGGTGCGCGGCCGGTCCACGAGGCCGAGCCAGCCGGTGACGGCCTCGCGCAGGGCGTCGGGTCCCGCTCCGGTGTCCGCGATGAGCGCGCGGGCGGTCTTCTCCCACCGGGCGCTGGGCCGCGCGGCGGTGGCGGTGGCGGCGTGGGCGAGCAGCGCGGTCCAGCGCCCGTCGGCCATGGCCTCCTCGGCCCACAGCTCGCCGACATTGAGGACGGGGTCGCTCAACTGGCCGACAGCGGCGTGCAGTTCGGAGATGGAATACGAGATCAGCGCACTGCGCCGCAGGGTGGCCACGGCGGCGGGCGGTACGGCGCGCCCGGCGGCCAGCTCGCCCTGTACGCGCGTGGACCAGCCGTCGCCGTAGGTGTGATAGGTCCGCCCCAACTGCTCGAAGGCGCGCCGGGTCGCTTCGTCGAGGTCGGCCGCCATGTCAGCCACCCACCAGTGCGACGAGCTTGAGGAAGGTGACCTCGGTGCCGAACGGGAGGTCCATCTCCTCGTCCAGCCCGGTGATCTGACGGTCCCCCACGAGAACGAGGAAGCCGTTGCGTTCGAAGGCCTTGAGCGCCAGGGCCGTCTGCACCTCGGGATCCACCCGGCCGCCCGGGGCGGCCGGGCGCACCAGGCGGTGCTTCCCGGCGACGGAACCCCGCGCCGCGGACTCCGCCACCTCCTGGAATATCCGCCGCCGGATCAACTCGCGCAGCACGAGCCGCTCTTCGGCGATTTCCATCTCCCAGCCGTCAGTGCGGCCCCCACCGGTCGTCTCATCGACGAACATCACGCTTCCCATGTGCCAGAGACTAGGAGCGGCCACTGACAATCGGGCAGTTCGGCCCCGAGGCCGGGCTACAGCACACGCACCCGCTGTGGAAGGATCCCCCATATGAGCGAGCAGCAGCCGAATCCGTACGCGAGCGACCCCAGCCAGGGCGGTCAGGGCGACTACCAGTGGGGCCCGGGCCAGCCCGCTTACGGCTACCCGCAGCCGGGCCAGCCCGGTTACGGCTATCCGCAGCCCCCGGCCTACCAGCCGACGATCGCCGGAGCGGGCCTCCCGGCCCCCGCGGCCCCGCCGGCCCAGTCGCACGGCGGCTCCGGCTTCTCCCTCGGTGACATCACCGTCGTGGGGGACCAGATCATGACCCCGTCGGGCTCGATGCCGCTCAGGGGCGCGATGTGGAACGCCACCGACCTCTCGCGCACGGAGGAGAAGATCCCGGCGCACGCGATCGTGCTCGCCATCATCTTCTTCCTGTTCTGCCTGCTCGGCCTGCTGTTCCTCCTGATGAAGGAGAAGAAGACCACGGGCTACATCCAGATCACGGTGAACAGCGGCGGCCGCCACCACTCCACGATGATCCCGGCCACGGACCCGAACACGTACACGTGGGTCATGAACCAGCTCAACTACGCCCGCTCGCTGAGCATGTGACCGGTGGCGTGCCGGACCGCGGTCCGGGACGATCGCCCAATGATCATTTCTCATGATGTGGCCGGGCCCCAGGACGGCCCGGCCGTCGTACTGCTGCACTCCTCCGTCTGCGACCGGCGGATGTGGGACCCCCAGTGGGCGCCCCTGGCCGCGGCCGGATACCGGGTGGTCCGGCCGGACCTGCGGACCTGTGGCGACTCCCCCGCCGCCGAGGCCCCGTACAGCGACCACGGGGACGTACTCGACCTGCTGGACCACCTCGGGATCCGCCGGGCCGTGCTCGTCGGGTCGTCCTCCTACGGCGGCCGGGTCGCGCTGACGGTGGCCGCGCTGGAGCCGACGCGGGTGGACGCGCTGGCGCTGCTGTGCCCCGGGCGCCCCGGGCACCGTCCGAGCCCCGGGCTGCGCGAGTTCGGGGCCGCCGAGGACGCCCTCCTCGACGCCGGGGACCTGGCGGGCGCCGCCGCGCTCAACGCCCGCCACTGGCTGGGCCCGGAGGCCGACGAGGAGACCCGGGCCTTCGTACGGGCCATGCAGCTGCGCAACTTCGAGGGCTCGGCGGCCGACGCCGGATCCCACGAGCTTCCGGAGCCGGAGCTCGACCTGGCCGCGGTCACGGCCCCGGCCCTGAGTGCCGGCGGCGCGCACGACGTCCCCGACTTCCGCCTGATCGCGGCCGGACTGCCGTCCCTCGTACCCGGCGCCACCCACGTGGAACTGCCGTGGGCGGGCCACCTCCCCTCGCTGGAGCGCCCGCGGGCGATCACGGAGCTGCTGCTGGAGTTCCTGCACACGATCCGGTGAAGGAATCGCCTGCGGGACGAGCGCGCACCACCGTCCTACGATGATGTCCTCGACCCAGCCCCACGGGAGGCCCGGAATGTCCACAGCGCCCGTCGAGCACCCTGAGCGCGGCAACGACGAAGAGCCGCTGACCCTCCTCGAAGAGGCGGACAAGCTCATGGAGCAGCTCCCCGGCTACCGCGTCGAGATCATCGGAGGCATCCTCACCGTGACACCAGCGCCGGACGCCCCGCACGCACGGACCTTGACGAGGGTCATGGCTCCTTTCATCGCCGCGGGACTGGACGACGGGGAAACCGACGTGCTCCAGGGCGTCGGCGTCTGGCTGCCCGACGGTCCCGAGGACTACGCGGTCCCGGACCTGGCCGTGGTCGACGCCGACATCGACGACCACTTGATCGAGTTCAACTGCTACGACCCGGTGGTGTTCCGCCTGGTCCTGGAGGTGACCTCGTCGAACTACAACAACGATCTGCGGTCCAAGGCCATCGCCTACGCCCAGGCCCGGATCCCCGTCTACGTCATCGTCAACCGGAAGCACCAGCGGGTGCACGTGCTGACCGACCCCGTCGAGGGCGAGTACGAAGGCCATCGCATCCACGCCGCAGGTGAACTGGCGACCCTGCCCGACACGCTGGGCGCGAAGGTCACCCTCGACGTGGACCAACTCCTGAAGGCCGGGCAGCCGCGCAAGAAGCAGCCGAAGGCCGCCGAGCAGGAGCCGGAAGCCTAGGTCCCGGCTCGCCGGCCACGACCCGAGCCCCTTGCTTGAACTTGTTCAAAAACAGGTCTACAGTCAGCCCTGCCAACGAGTTGAACACGTTCAAGGGGGCTGAGGGCAATGGACCTCACCGTGGTCGCGTACGTCATCTACCTGCTCATCAGCATCGGGCTCACCGTCTGGGTCGCCCGCACGCTCAGCCACAACGGCCGCATCTTCATCGCCGACGTCCTCCAGGGCAACGAGAAGCTCGCGGACGCCGTCAACCAGCTCCTCGTCGTCGGCTTCTACCTCGTGAACATCGGCTTCGTGACCCTGTACCTGCGCTCGAGCGACGAGATCGGCACCGCCCGCGGCCTCTTCGAGGCACTGTCGGTCAAGCTCGGCGTCGTCCTGCTGGTCCTCGGCTTCATGCACCTGGGCAACGTCTGGGTGCTGAGCAAGATGCGGCGCCGCGGGATCATGGAGCGCCAGCAGACCCCGCCGGTCGCCCCGCAGGGGTGGACCGCTCCGGCCGGGGCCTGACCGATGGCCCCGGGCGCGCCGGTCACCCGGCACCTGACGGTCCTGTACGACGCGAACTGCCCGCTCTGCGTCCACATCCGGCACTGGCTGCTCGCGCAGGCCTGGCTGGTGCCGCTCCGGCTGGTGCCCGCCGCGTCCTTCGAGGCGCAGCGGCGGTTCCCGCGGCTCGACCACGCGTCGACGCTGCGGGAGATCACCGTCATCGGGGACGCAGGGCAGGTGTGGACCGGGACCGACGCCTTCATCGTGTGCCTGTGGGCACTGGCCGAGCACCGGCCGAGGGCGAACTGGCTCGCCACCCCGGCCGGGCGGCCGTTCGCCAGGGCGGCCATGTTCACGGCGGCCAAGTGGCGGGAGGCCGTACGGGACGGGAGCGGCGTCGCAGGCGACGATGAACCGGCCTGTGACGAGCAGTGTCCGGCGCCCCGATAGGCTCGTGCACCGTGACTGATCAGAAGGCTCCCAAGAGCGAGCAGACCCGCACGCTCATCCTGGAAACCGCGCTCCGGCTCTTCCAGGAGCGCGGTTTCGACAAGACGACGATGCGCGGCATCGCCAAGGAGGCCGGGGTATCGGTCGGCAACGCCTACTACTACTTCGAGTCGAAGGAGCACCTGGTCCAGGGCTTCTACGACCGGATCGGCGCCGCCCACCTGGCGGCGGTCCAGCCCATCCTGGCCAGTGAGACCGACCTGCAGAAACGGCTCGCGGGCGTACTGACGAGCTGGCTGGACATCGCCGCGCCCTACCACGAGTTCGCCTCGCAGTTCTTCAAGAACGCGGCGGATCCGGAGAGCCCGCTCAGCCCCTTCTCCCCGGAGTCGGAGACCGCGCGCAAGCAGGCGATCGACATGCACCGCGAGGTGCTGGCCGGGGCGAAGACCAAGGTTCCCGACGAGCTGGCCGACGTACTGCCGGAGCTGATGTGGCTCTCGCAGATGGGCCTGGTCCTCTACTGGGTCTTCGACCGCTCACCGAACAGCGAGAAGACCCGCCGCCTCGCCGAGCGCGGCGCGCAGCTCACGACGCGGGGCATCGTCCTGGCCCGCTTCCGCGTGCTGCGCCCGCTGGTGCGCGAGGTCCACGAGCTCTTCGCGGACTTCCTGCCCGGCATGGCCCAGACGGCGGTCTCCAGGAAGCGCGCCTCGGACCCCGACCCCGACCGGGCCTGACGCCCTACAGCCAGTCGAGCTCCCACAGACGCCAGACGCCCGTGCCGTCGGAGAGGTACTGGGCGCCGCCGACGGCCTCGCGGGACATCACGTAGTCCTTCTTCTGCCAGATGGGCAGCACCGGGACCTGCTGGGCGACCAGCTTCTGCAGCTCGCGGAAGTCGGTGGCCGCCTCGGCGCGGTCCGAGAAGGACTGGGTGCGGGTGATCAGGTCGTCGACGGTCTTGTCGGAGAAGCCGTTGTTCATGGAGGAGTCGGCGCCGACGAGCGGGGCGACGAAGTTGTCCGCGTCCGGGAAGTCGGCGATCCACCCGATGGTGTAGGCGTCGAACTCGCCCGCCGCGTAACCCTTCTGGAAGTCGCCCCACTTCTCCACGGGCTTGATCGTCAGCCGGAAGAGCCCGGTGGACTCCAGCTGCCTCTTGATCTCCTCGGCCTCGGCGACGTTCGCCCCGCGCACGTTGACCCCGAGGCCGATGTGGACCGGGGCGGCGATCCCGGCGTCCTTGAGGAGCTTCTTGGCGGTGGCGCCGTTGGGCGCCGGGTACGCGTCGAAGAACGGCGTGCTGTGCGCGGCGATGCCCGCCGGGACCAGGGAGTACAGCGGGGTGACCGTCCCCTTGTAGATCTGGCCGGCCAGCGCGGAGCGGTCCAGGACGGCGGCGACGGCCTGGCGCACGGCGGGCTGCGCCGCGGGGGAGCCGGGGCGGACGTTGAAGACCATGCTGCGGGTCTCGGTGCCGCCGGACGCCTGGTAGCGGGTGTCCTTCAGGCCCGGGTTGAGGCCGGCGAGCACGGCGGGCGGCATGTCGCGGTGGGCGACCTCGATCCCGTGGCCCTGCCAGGCCGCGTCGAGCTGGGCGGAGTCCTTGAAGTACTTGACGGTCACGGCCCCCTTGGCCGGCTTGCCCTGACCCTTGTACGCGTCGTTCGGCTTGAGCTCGGCGCTCGCGCCGGCCGTGTACGAGGCGAGGGTGAAGGGGCCCGAGCCGTCGATCTTGACGCCCTCGCGCAGGGCGCCGGCCGGGTACTTCTCCTTGTCCACGATCGAGGCGGCGCCCGTCGCGATCTTGAAGGGGAAGGTGGCGTCGCGCGCGGAGAGGTTGAAGGTCACGACGCGGCCCTCGGCCTTGACCGACTCCAGCGTGTTGAACAGCGGCGCCGGGCCCTGGTCGGAGTTGATCGCCTTGATGCGGTCGAAGGAGTGCTTGACGTCCTCGGCGGTGATCGAACGCCCGGAGGAGAACTTCACGTCCGGGCGCAGCTCGCACTGGTACGTGGTCAGCTTCTGCCCGATGAACTTGCAGGCGGACGCGGCGTCGGGGACGGGGGTGTCCGAGCCGGGCCGCATGGTCAGCAGTGACTGGTAGACGTTGCTGAACAGGGCCCAGGAGCCGGCGTCGTAGGCCCCGGCGGGGTCGAGGGAGGAGACCACGTCGCTCGTCCCGACGCGGATGGCCGTGCCGCTCCCCCGGCCCTCCTCGGGCAGCAACTGCCAGGCGCCGGCGCCGGTCACGGCGAGGACCAGCCCGGCCGCGATCACTTTCGAGCGGACAGACCGCAACATCCTTGACCCCACCCCACGTCGTCGCACACCGCAATGCGCGACCCGACCTCCGATTACCGGACAGCCAATCACGGAAAATCAGCCTCGGGAAGGCCGATTCTCGGGGTGTCGCTGCCGGTTGCGGCCGTTCAGGCCTGATATGAGGCGAGTTCGACGACTGTGATGTCCGACGGCGCCCCGACCCGGACCGGCGGCCCCCAGGCACCGGCTCCGCGGGACACGTAGAGCTGGGTGTCCCCGTACCGCTCCAGGCCCGCGACGGTGGGGTTGGCGAGCTCGGCGACGTGGTTGCCGGGCCAGAGCTGGCCGCCGTGGGTGTGGCCGGAGAGCTGGAGGTCGACGCCGTGCCGGACGGCGTCGTGGATGACCACGGGCTGGTGGGCGAGGAGGACCGCGGTACGGGTGCGGTCGCGGTCGCCGAGGGCCGCCCGGAAGTCGGGGCCGTGGCCCTCGCTCTCCCCCTGGACGTCGTTGACCCCGGCGAGGTCGAAGTGCGCCAGCGCGTGGCGGGCGTTCTCCAGCGGGGTCAGGCCCAGCTCGCGGACGTGGTCGACCCACTGCTGCGCGCCGGAGAAGTACTCGTGGTTGCCGGTGACGAAGTACGAGCCGTGGCGCGCGCGGAGCAGGCGCAGCGGCTCGGCGGCCGGGCCGAGGTCGTGCACGCTGCCGTCGACGAGGTCGCCGACGATCGCGATGAGGTCGGGCTGGGTCCGGTTGACGGTGTCCACGATCCGCTGGGTGTGCGCGCGGCCGAGCACCGGCCCGAGGTGCACGTCACTGACGACGGCGATCCGAAACCCGTGCGCCGCCCGCGGCAACTTGGCCAGCGGCACCTGGACCCGCTTGACGCGGGGCCCGCGCAGCACCCCGTACGCCCCGTTCCCGACGGTCCCGCCCGCCACGGCCACAGCCGCCCCACCGAGCACCCGCGCGACGAAGACCCGCCGGTCCAGCCCCGCCGCACCCTCACCATCCGGCCCCGCCGCCGCACCACTCGGCTCCGCCGGCGTTCGAGGCGCGGAGTCCGGGGCGGAGCCCCGGAGCACCGCCGCGGCCGCGGCCGGGGCCGGGGCCGGGGCCGCGTACCGGCGGAGCCACACGGCTCGGACGGGCTCGGCCACCGCCATGGCCATCGCCAGATACAGCAGCACCGCCAGCCACAGGTACCCCGGCCACGCCACCACCCGCTCCAGCCAGAACGGAGCCCCCGCCCGCCCCGCGACGAGCGCGGCCAGGGCCAGCACCGGCAGCGCCACGGCCACCGCCGTGCCCGCGCGCCGGGCCGGGCCGCCCGGGGCCGTCGTATCGCGGACCAGGCGGATCCACAGCCAGCGGTGGACCAGCGCGAGGAGCGCCAGGACGGCGGCCACCGCGACCACCACCAGCACGATCGTCACGCGGCGGCGCCCCTACGTGATTCGCGCCGCAGCGCCCGTACCCCACGCAACCCGATCACTCCGACGGCCGTCCCCAGGAGAAAGGAGGACACAGCCAGGAGAAGGTGGACCCAGAAGTACGCCGTCGGGTCACCCGTCGCGTCGAATGCCAGACCACTGCCGTTCTTCCACAGGTTCCGGACGAAAGACACCCAGATGAACCAGCTCCACACCCCGAAGGCGAGCAGGAACCAGGAAGCGGCACGGCTGAGTCTCATGCCCCCAGTATCTGGTCCGTCCCCGGTACGGACGCGCCGGGGTGGGCTGTCCCGGCGGTGGTTGCGGCGGGTTGGCCGGTCCGTGACGGCGTGCAGCCGGTCGGGATGTACTTTCACCTGCGTGTCTGCCAGCAAGACCGCGCTGACGGTCCTTTCCGCCGCACTGCTGGTCCCCGCGATGCTCGTGGCGCCCGCCCACGCCGCGCCGACACCGCCGGCGGACGGGAAGGGGCAGCCGCCCAAGGCGCTCGCCCCGCCCGCCTCGATGTCCACGGTCGGCGGCGCCTCGCTCGGCCAGCCCGGCACCCAGGTGAACCTGCTGCCCGGCGCGCCCGCCCTGCCCGCGAACCTGACGGGCCGGTCGTGGATCGTGGCCGACGCCGAGACCGGCAAGGTCCTGGCCGCGCACAACGCGCACTGGCGGCTCCCGCCCGCCTCGACCATGAAGATGCTCTTCGCGGACACCGTGCTCCCGAGCCTCCCCAAGGACCAGGTCCACAAGGTCACCGAGCAGGAGCTGTCGGATGTCGGTGCGGGCTCCAGCCTGGTCGGGGTCAAGGAGGACCACGAGTACTCCGTCCACGACCTGTGGCTCGGGGTGTTCCTGCGCTCCGGCAACGACGCCGTGCACGTGCTGTCCGCCATGAACGGCGGCGTCGACAAGACCGTCAAGGACATGCAGGCGCACGCCGAGGAGCTCCAGGCCCTGGACACGCACGTGGTCTCCCCGGACGGCTACGACGCGCCCGGCCAGGTGTCGAGCGCGTACGACCTCACCCTCATCGCGCGCTCGGGCCTGCAGAAGCAGGACTTCCGGGAGTACTGCGGCACGTCCAGCGCGAAGTTCCCCGGCCTGCAGGAGACCGGGAAGCCGCGCGACTACTTCGAGATCCAGAACACCAACCGGCTGATGACGGGCGCGGGCGGCATCTCCCCGTACAAGGGCATCGCCGGGGTCAAGAACGGCAACACGACGATGGCGGGCTCCACCTTCACCGGCGCGGCCCAGCGCGGTGACAAGAAGCTGCTGGTCACGGTGATGAACCCGGGCGCCGGTGGCGTCAACTCGGTGTACGAGGAGACCGCGGACCTCTTCGACTGGGGCTTCGCCGCGCAGGGGAAGGTCAAGCCGGTGGGCGAGCTGGTCCCGCCGAAGAGCGCGGACACGACCTCGCAGGGCTCCCCCGCTCAGTCGCACGAGAACAACGCGTCGGCGGCCGGCGGGGGCGCCGGCGGCGGGATCGGCACCGCCCTCGGCATCGCGGGCGGGGCGCTCGCGGTGCTCGCGGGCGGGGCCTTCGCCGTCAACCGCCGCTGGCCGCGGGGGCGCCGGGGCCGCGGGTCGGCGTGACGGGCCCGGCGTCCTCGGCGGCGGGCTCCGGCTCCGGCTCCGGGTCCTGCGCCCCCTCGCCGTCCGCGTCGTCGCGGCTCGCCGTCCAGGCCGCGCAGAAGAGCAGCAGCTTCGCCGTGAAGTTGATCCACAGCAGCAGGGCGATCGGCACGCCGAAGGCTCCGTACATGCTCTTCGCGGCGACCCCGCGCATATAGCCGCTGAGCAGCAGTTTCAGCAGCTCGAAGCCCGCCGCGCCGATGAGCGCGGCCTGGAGCAGGCGGGCGCGCGGCGGTTCGACGCCGGGCAGCAGGGTCAGGACGTAGAGCAGCAGCAGGAACGCGGCCAGCACGCCGACGAGGAAGGCCGCGACCCGCAGCAGCGCACCCCCCGCACCGTCCTGCGGGATGCCCAGCCAGCCGCCGAGGCGGCCGACGGCGCTGGCGCCCACGATCGAGGCGGCGGCCGAGGCCAGGCCCGCGCCGCCGAGGCCGATCAGGACGAGCGCGTCCTTGCCCTTGCGCACGAAGGGGTTGCCGTCGTCCTCGTCGTCCTTGTCCCACACCGCGCGCAGGCAGTCCCGCATCGAGCCGACCCACCCGATGCCGGTGAAGAGCAGCACGGCCCCCGCCACCAGCCCGACGGTGCCCGCGTTCGCGACGAGGGCGTCGAGGTCGAGCTGGTCGGAGATGCCGGGGACCTGCTCGGCGAGGTTGCGCTGCAGCCGCTCCAGCTGCTCGTCGCTGAGCAGCGCGGCGCCGACGGCGGCGGCCACGGTGATCAGCGGGAAGAGCGCGAGGAAGCTGATGAAGGTGATCGCGGAGGCGAGCCGGGTCCAGTGCACGCGGTCGAGTCGCTGGTACGACCGCCACGCGTGGGTCCGCATCAGAGCGGCCACCAGGGGCCCGATCACCGGGAGCTTCCTCAGCCAGTCCATACCGTCACCGTAAACGAGCTGTTGGAAATAGCCGGGATTGCCGCTGCTGGGCGCTACGGGGGGAGGAGACGGCCCCGCACACGGTTGCCGGCCTCTGTCAATGCCGCCATGGTTCGAAAAACCAGAGCCCCAGCGCGCCACCCACGCCGGAACCCCGGCCGTCCGCCCGAACGAGTGGCCGACCCGGTCCCGGCCGCGCCACGCGAGAAGCCGGATTCGTCCCCGGCCAAAAGCCTCCGGCAACCTACGGTTACCGGGTGACATTTCATCCGACGGCCCGTCCGTTCCACACCTTGGTCTTGCGAAGGCTGAGATTCCGCGCCCGGCGCACCGCTCGCCTGACCCTGCGCCCGCTCCGTCAGGAGGGGCGTACGGCCGCTTCGGCCGCGGCGACGGAGTCGGCGGTCGCGGTCGGTGAGCCGAGCTGTGCCGGGACGCCCGTCGGGCCGCTGCCGAAGGGGTACTCGCGGAGCTTGCGCCAGACCCCGTCCGAGCCCTGCTCGTAGAGGGCGAATCCGCGGCAGACCCAGTCCGCGGAGTACTCCGCGAGCGCGCTGAACGCCAGGTCCATCGCTTCCTCGGAGATCCCGTGGGCGACCGTGACGTGCGGGTGGTACGGGAACGCCAGCTCGCGGCTGAGCGGACCCTCGGGGTCGCGGACCCGGCCCTGGAGGCGGGTGCAGCCCGTGGCGCCCTCGACGACCTTGACGAAGACGACCGGCGAGAGGGGGCGGAAGGTGCCCGTGCCGGCCAGCCGCATCGGGAAGGGGCGGCAGGACGCCGCCACGTCGGCGAGGTGGGCGCGGATCTCCGGAAGCCGGTCCGCCTCCACCTCGGTGGGCGGCACGAGGGTGACGTGCGTGGGGATGCCGTGCGCGGCAGCGTCCCCGAAGCCCGCGCGCCGCTCCTGGAGCTGGCTGCCGTACGGCTCCGGGACCGCGATCGAAACGCCGAGCGTTACGGTCCCCACGAGTCTCTCCTCCGTCGTCGTTCCGGTCATCGGGCGCTGCCTGAGTGCCGGTCGCGCGCTGCCTGTGTGAGTGCTGCCGCCCCAGTGTGGCGCCAGCACCCCCCAGATCGCCAGGGCCCTCTTCCGCTCAGTGCTTCGCGGGGAGGAGTCCCAGCCTGTCGTAGGCCTGCGCCAGGGTCTCCGCGGCGACCGCCCGCGCCTTCTCCGCGCCCTTGGCCAGCAGGGAGTCCAGGGTCTCCGGGTCGTCCAGGTACTCCTGGGTGCGCTGCTTGAACGGTGTGACGAAATCGACCATCACACCGGCCAGGTCGGTCTTGAGCGCGCCGTAGCCCTTGCCCTCGTAGCGGGCCTCCAGGGCGGGGATGCTCTCGCCCGTGAGCGTGGAGAAGATCGTGAGCAGGTTGCTGACGCCGGGCTTCTCCACGGCGTCGAAACGGATCACGGCCTCGGTGTCGGTGACCGCGCTCTTGATCTTCTTCTCGGTGGCCTTGGGCTCGTCGAGGAGGTTGATCAGGCCCTTCGGGGAGGACGCCGACTTCGACATCTTGATCGACGGGTCCTGGAGGTCGTAGATCTTCGCGACCTCCTTGACGATGTGCGCCGCGGGGAGGGTGAAGGTGTCGCCGAAGCGCTGGTTGAAGCGCTCGGCCAGGTCGCGGGTCAGCTCGATGTGCTGGCGCTGGTCCTCGCCCACGGGCACGGCGTCCGCCTGGTAGAGCAGGATGTCGGCGACCTGGAGGATCGGGTACGTGAAGAGGCCGACGGTGGCGTTGCTCGCGCCCTGCTTGGCGGACTTGTCCTTGAACTGGGTCATCCGGCTGGCCTCGCCGAAGCCGGTGATGCAGTTCATGACCCAGCCGAGCTGCGCGTGCTCGGGGACGTGGCTCTGGATGAAGAGCGTGCAGCGCTCGGGGTCCAGCCCGGCCGCGAGGAGCTGCGCGGCGGAGAGCCGGGTGTTGGCCCGCAGATCCTTCGGGTCCTGCGGCATGGTGATCGCGTGCAGGTCGACGACCATGTAGAAGGCGTCGTGCGTGTCCTGCAGGGCCACGTACTGGCGGATGGCTCCGAGGTAGTTCCCGAGGTGGAACGAACCGGAGGTGGGCTGGATACCGGAGAGCGCGCGAGGACGATCAGAAGCCATGGCTTCATTCTCTCAGGTGCGGGACGGGGCTCCGCCCCTGCGCTGGCCGGATCCGGGCGGGGCCCGGCCCGGGGCCGCCCCCGCGCCCCGGGCGGCGCGGGCGCCCGTGCCCGTACTCACGCGTAGCCGCGCGGCCGGATCTTGCCCGGAGCAAGCGACCGCTTTCCCGTCTCCGGCGGAGACGGTGCGGCACGAAGCAGACGGCAACAGCCAAGATCCAGCCCCGCCGGCGTTTGAGGCGCGGGGGTCCGGGGGCCGGCCCCCGGCAACGGCGGCGCGGGGTTACGGCTGCGGCAGGCCCGGGGCCGGGAAGGCGGACATCAGGTCCGCGACCTCCGCACGGACCGCGGCGAGGGCCGCCTCGTCGGACTTCGCGGCCGCGTCCACCGCACGGGAGATCCAGTCCGCGACCACCGGCATGTGCTGCGTCGACAGCCCCCGCGACGTCAGCGACGGCGTACCGATCCGGATCCCCGACGGGTCGAACGGCTTGCGCGGATCGAACGGCACCGTGTTGTAGTTCACCACGATCCCCGCCCGGTCCAGCGCCTTCGCCGCGACCTTGCCCGGGACGTCCCGCGACGTCAGGTCCATCAGGATCAGGTGGTTGTCCGTACCGCCCGACACCAGGTCGAAGCCCCGGGCCAGCAGCTCCGCGGCCAGCGCCTTCGCGTTGGCGACGACCGCGTGCGCGTACGACACGAACGACGGCTGCGCCGCCTCGTGCAGCGCCACCGCGATACCGGCCGTCGTCTGGTTGTGCGGGCCGCCCTGGAGGCCGGGGAACACCGCCTTGTCGATCGCCTTCGCGTGCTCCGACCGGCACATCAGCATCGCGCCGCGAGGACCGCGCAGGGTCTTGTGCGTGGTCGTGGAGATCACGTCCACGTGGCCCACCGGGGACGGGTGCGCGCCGCCCGCGATGAGGCCCGCGATGTGCGCCACGTCCGCCACCAGGATCGAGCCCGCCTCCTCGGCGATGGACGCGAAGGCCGCGAAGTCGATCGTCCGGGGCAGCGCCGTGCCACCGCAGAAGATGATTTTCGGCCGCTCGGCCAGCGCGAGGTCGCGCACCGCGTCGTAGTCGATGAGCCCCGTCCCGGCGGAGACCCCGTACTGCACGCCCCGGAACCACGAGCCCGTCGCCGACACGCCCCAGCCGTGGGTCAGGTGCCCGCCCATCGGCAGGGCCATGCCCATCACGGTGTCGCCGGGCTTCGCGAAGGCCAGGTACACCGCCAGGTTGGCCGGCGAGCCGGAGTACGGCTGCACGTTCGCGTGGTCCACCCCGAACAGGCCCTTCGCCCGCTCGACGGCCAGCGCCTCGACGCGGTCGATGTTCTGCTGGCCCTCGTAGTACCGGCGGCCGGGGTAGCCCTCGCTGTACTTGTTCTGCAGCACCGTGCCGGAGGCCTCCAGCACCGCCGCGGACACGTAGTTCTCGCTCGGGATCAGGCGCAGGGTCTCGGCCTGCAGGGATTCCTCCGCCGCGACGAACGACGCCAGTTCGGGGTCGGTCGCGAAAAGGGCGGGATGGGCGGACGGCTGGCGCGCGGTCATGGCGGCTCCTCCGGGGTCGATGTCAGATCTCGTCCCCGCGAGGCCCAGGCGAGCGGCCCTGTGTGCGGTCGTGCCCGCACGACTCCCCCGGAGTCGGTTCTCCGTGCGCCAGTCGTCGTGCGTACCGGCCACCTTAGCGGGCGCGCCACGAGAAAGGTTTCTCCGTCCGGTATACGAGCGAGGATGGAGGGTGACGCCACCCTCGTCACAGGCCTGACGGACGATCGGAGACCCCGTGTCGACAACTGCTGATGCCATCCGTTCCGCCGACGCGCACAGCGCGCACAACTACCACCCGCTGCCCGTCGTCATCGCGACCGCGGACGGCGCGTGGATGACCGACGTGGAGGGCCGCCGGTACCTGGACATGCTGGCGGGCTACTCGGCCCTCAACTTCGGCCACGCGAACCGCCGCCTCCTCGACGCGGCCCGCGCCCAGCTGGAGCGGGTCACGCTCACCTCCCGCGCCTTCCACCACGACCGCTTCGCCGACTTCTGCACCGAACTCGCCGCGCTGTGCGGCAAGGAGATGGTGCTGCCCATGAACACGGGCGCGGAGGCCGTGGAGACGGCCGTGAAGACCGCCCGCAAGTGGGGCTACGAGGTCAAGGGCGTCCCGGACGGCCACGCCAAGATCGTGGTCGCTGCCGACAACTTCCACGGCCGCACGACGACGATCGTCTCCTTCTCCACCGACCACGACGCCCGCGACCACTTCGGGCCGTACACCCCGGGCTTCGAGATCGTCCCGTACGGGGACCTCACCGCGCTCGCCGCGGCCGTCACCGAGAACACCGTGGCCGTACTGCTGGAGCCGATCCAGGGCGAGGCGGGAGTCCTCGTGCCGCCCGCCGGATACCTGCGCGGCGTACGGGAACTGACGCGCGCGCGGGGCGTCCTGTTCATGGCGGACGAGATCCAGTCGGGCCTGGGCCGCACCGGCAGGACCTTCGCGTGCGAGCACGAGGACGTCGTGCCGGACGTGTACATCCTCGGCAAGGCCCTCGGCGGCGGGGTCGTGCCCGTCTCCGCGGTCGTCGCCGACCGGGACGTGCTCGGCGTGTTCAAGGCGGGCGAGCACGGCTCCACCTTCGGCGGCAACCCGCTCGCCTGCGCCGTGGCCCTGGAGGTCATCGCGATGCTCCGCACCGGCGAGTACCAGCAGCGCGCCACCGAACTCGGCGACCACCTGCACCGGGAGCTGAACCTGCTGGTCGGCGGGGGCGCGGTGACGGCCGTACGGGGACGCGGGCTGTGGGCCGGCGTCGACATCGACCCGGCGCTCGGGACCGGCCGGGAGATCTCCGAGAAGCTGATGGAGCTCGGGGTGCTGGTGAAGGACACCCACGGTTCCACGATCCGCATCGCGCCGCCGCTGGTGATCACCAAGGAGGACCTGGACTGGGGCCTGGACCAGCTCAGGTCGGTGCTGTCCGCCTGATCAGAGGATGCCGCGTCTCACAAAATGACGTGGGGCAGGAAGCGGGCGTACTCGTCCGTGACCGGCCCCGCCGATTCGCGGATGCCGAGCCCCGCCGCCTCGTCCTCGACGACCCACGCGCCGAGCACCACCCGGTTGCCGTCGAAGTCGGGCAGCGGGGCGAGGCCCTGGAAGCAGTACGCCTCCCCCTCGACCGGGACGAACGGCTCGCCGCTCCCGTCCGCCGGGTGCAGCGTCACCCCGGCGCCCTCGCGCCCCAGCAGCGGCTTCGCGACGTACCCGATGCCGCCGGCCTCCGCGAGCTCGCGCGGTCCGTCGAGGTAGGCGGGCAGCAGGTTCGGGTGCTCCGGGAAGAGCTCCCACAGGACCGCCAGCAGCGCCTTGTTGGACAGCAGCATCTTCCACATCGGCTCGATCCACACGGTCGAGCCGGAGCCGCCGCCGTGGTCGTACGTGCCGAGGACCTGCGGGCCGAACTCGTCGGCGGCCAGCCACTCCCACGGGTAGAGCTTGAAGCAGCTGCGGATGAAGCGGAGCTTGTGGTCCACGAACCGGCCGGACAGGCTGTCCCAGCCGATCTGTTCGACGGAGAGGGCCTCGGTCTCCAGGCCCGCCTGCTCGGCGGTCTCCTGGAGGTAGGCGACCGTCATCAGGTCCTCGCCGAGCTCGTCGGTCTCGGAGTGCGCGAAGTGCAGCGGGCCGGGCGGGAGCAGCTCCGCCTGCCGGCGCCAGGCGTCGACGAGGCGCTCGTGCAGGGAGTTCCACTGGTCGGCGCCGGGGAAGCGCTCCTCCATCCAGAACCACTGCGGGCTCGCCGCCTCCACGAGGGAGGTCGGGGTGTCGGCGTTGTACTCCAGCATCTTGGCCGGGCTGCCGGAGCCGTCGTAGCGCAGGTCGAACCGCCCGTACAGGGAGGGCTGTTCGGCGCGCCGCCGCCAGGACTCGGCGATGCGGACCGCGAGCTGCGGGTCGGTGATGCCGAGGTCCGCGAAGCGGTCGTGCTCGACGATGTGCGCGGCGGCCGCCAGGCACATGGCGTGCAGTTCCTCGACGACGTTCTCCAGCGCCTCGACCTCGGGGAGCGAGAAGGAGTAGTACGCGCTCTCGTCCCAGTACGGGCGCAGGGTGTCGTCGGGGTAGCGGGTGAGGGGGTAGATCAGCCCCTGCTCCTCCACCGTCCGCTGCCAGTCCGGGCGGGGTTCGATGGTGTGGCGTTCCATCGGGGATCAGCCGCCGCTGGAGCCGGTGTGGCTGCCGCCGATGCCGCCGCGCGTGACCGCCGACTTGTCGAAGCTGCCGCCGCTGACCCGGTTGTTGGCGGTGCTGCCGCCGTAGTAGTACGAGCCGCGGCCGCCGCTCTTGCACTCCTTGGTGTTCAGCTTCTCCATCGTGACGCGGTCGGCGCAGCGCTTGTCGGGCTCGTTGCTGCTGCCGCAGGCGACCAGGGCCGCCGCGAGCAGGCCCATGCCGCCGAGCGCGACGGTGCCGGAGCGCATACGGCGCTGGTTGGTACTGCTGCTGGTGTCCATCTGTGGCGGCTCCCCTGGTGGCGTGCTGCCGACAGAGTAGAGCGGTGCCCCGGACCGATGGAATCCGGCCGTCGCCATACCCTGGTCACACCCTTCACCTACAGTCGGTTCGTGCTCATTGGGATGATTTGCGCGCTCGGTGCGGCGGTCTGCTTCGGTACGGCGTCGGTCCTCCAGGCGGTGGCCGCGCGGGCGGCGGAGCCGGGTACCGGCTCCGGAGTGGACACCGCCCTGCTGCTACGGGCCCTGCGCCAGTGGCGGTACCTCGCCGGACTCGGGCTGGACGGGGTCGGCTTCGTCCTGCAGATCGTGGCGCTGCGGCACATCCCGATCTACGCGGTGGGGGCGGCGCTGGCGGCCAGCCTCGCCGTCACGGCGGTGGTCGCGGCGCGGCTGCTGGGGACGCGGCTGAGCAGGAGCGAGTGGGCCGCCGTCACGGTGGTCTGCGCGGGGCTGCTCATGCTCGGGCTGGCGTCCGGGGAGGAGGGCTCCGGGAAGGGGTCGCTGGAGCTGAAGCTGGGACTGCTGGCCGTGGCGGGACTGGTACTGCTGGTGGGAGCGGTGTCGGGCGGGCTGCCGGACCGGCCCCGGGCCCTGGTGCTGGGCCTCGCGGCCGGCACGGGCTTCGGGGTGGTGGAGGTGTCCGTCCGCCTCATCGACGGGCCGTCGCTCACCAACCCGGCGCTGTACGCACTGCTGCTGGGCGGGGGCGCCGGCTTCCTGCTGCTCACCTCGGCCCTGCAGCGCGGCTCGGTGACGGCGGCGACGGCCGGGCTGGTGCTCGGCGAGACGATCGGCCCGGCGGCGGTGGGCGTGGTCTGGCTCGGCGACCGCCCCCGCGAGGGACTGGCCTGGCTGGCGGTGACGGGCTTCGTGGTGGCCGTCGCCGGAGCCCTGGCCCTGGCCCGCTTCGGCGAACCCCCGGCCGAGGAGCCGGGGGCGACTGCCTAGGGCAGCGCCGCGACCAGCGCGGCCAGGGTCGCCGACCAGGCGCTGACCGGCGGGGTCCCGTACCCGACGACCAGCGCCTCGCGGGGCGGGACCACCGAGTCCGGGTGCCGGAAGGACGACAGCGGGTGTACGGCCAGGTCCTGCCAGGCCGCCGACCGCATCACCTCGCGCTCGGTGCCCGGCGGCAGGTCCAGCACCGCGTGCAGCCCCGCCGCGATGCCCGAGACGTCCACCCGGCCCGAGACGGCCGCGACCAGCTCGTCCCGCCGCCGCCGGTAGCGCATCCGCATCCCCCGCACGTGCCGGTCGTACGCGCCGGAGCGGATGAACTCCGCGAGGGTGAGCTGGTCCAGCGCGCTGGAGGTCCAGTCGACCCGCCCCTTCATCTCCAGCACCTCGTCCAGCGCCGACGGCGGGACGACCATCCAGCCCATGCGCAGCCCCGGCGCCAGGGACTTGCTCGCCGTCCCCAGGTACACCACCCGGTCCGGGTCCAGCCCCTGCAAGGCGCCGACCTGCTGGCGGTCGTAGCGGAACTCCCCGTCGTAGTCGTCCTCCAGGACCAGCCCGCCCGTGGTCCGTGCCCAGTCCACCACCGCCGTCCGCCGCTCGGGGGTGAGCGCCGCGCCCGTGGGGAACTGGTGCGCCGGCGTCAGCAGCACCGCGCCGGCCTCCGCCGGCAGCCGCGTCGTACGGGCCCCCGCGCCGTCCACGCCCATGGCGCGGGTCCGCAGCCCCGCCCCGGAGAGCAGCCCCCAGTGGATGTCCAGCCCGTACCCCTCCACCGCCACCTCCCGGACCCGCCGGGCCTTGAGCACCCGCGCCAGCAGCATCAGCCCGTGCACGAAGCCCGCGCAGAGCACGATCCGCTCCGGGTCCGCGTAGACCCCGCGCGCCCGCGCCAGGTACCCGGCCAGCGCCTCGCGCAGCTCGACGCGCCCGCGCGGGTCGCTCCCGTACCCGAAGGCCTCGTTCGGGGCGTCGGTCAGCGCCCGCCGGGCCGCCGACAGCCAGGCCGCGCGCGGGAATCCGCTCAGGTCCGGGGTGCCCGGCAGCAGGCTGTACGCATGCCCCGGCCGCGCGGGACGGCGTACCGGCGCGGCCTGCGCGCTGCGCCGCGGCCGGGCGCGCTGCGCGACCCGCGTACCGGAGCCCTGGCGGGCCGTCAGCCAGCCTTCGGCGACGAGCTCGGCGTACGCCTCCGCGACCGTGTTCCGGGCGATCCCGAGGTCGGCGGCGAGCGAGCGCGAGGACGGCAGCCGCGTCCCCGGGGCCAGCCGCCCGCTGCGCGCGGCCTCGCGCAGAGACTCGGCGAGTCCGGCCCGCAGACCCCGCCCGGGAGTGAGTTCCAGATGCAGGTCCGCGCCGAAAGTGGCCCACGATTCCGTCATGGATATGGACCATATCGGTGGTCCGCCTGCTTCGTAGGGTGGGGACATGACCACACACCTGCACCCCACCGAGACCGCCCCCGAACAGGCCCCCCGCATGCAGTGGGCGAAGGCCGCCCCCGAGGTGTACAAGGCCGTCTGCGCCCTGGAGGCCGCCTCCAGGAAGGGCCTGGACCCGACCCTGATCGAGCTCGTGAAGCTCCGCGCCTCGCAGCTCAACCACTGTGCGTTCTGCCTGGACATGCACACCAAGGACGCGCTGGCGGCGGGCGAGAGCGTGGAACGGATCGTGCTCCTCGGCGCCTGGGAGGAGTCGCGCCACTTCTACACCGAGAAGGAGCTCGCGGCGATCGAGCTGACGGAGGCCGTGACCGTGCTGACGGACGGTTTCGTCCCCGACGAGGTGTACGAGCGGGCCGCGAAGCACTTCGAGGAGCAGGAACTCGCCCACCTGATCGCCCTGATCGCGACGATCAACGTCTGGAACCGCTTCGGCGTCACCACCCGCATGACCCCGGGCCACTACAAGGCAGGCACCAACAAGTCCTGACGGGCGCCGACGGCGCGGTCAGCCGCCGAGCAACTGCGTGACGGCCCCGAGGACCGCGCCCCCGGAGGCCAGCAGCTCCACGACACCGCCGGCCGAGGTCAGCGCGTCCCGCACCCGGGCGAGCCGACCGGCTCCGGCGGTGCCGGACGCGGTCAGTTCGTTCTCGGCCTCGACCAACTCGGCGTCCAGGACCTCGACCTCGGCGCGCGGGGTGAGCCGGGCGAGGTCGGCGCGCAGTTCCGCGATGGCGGTGCGCAGTTCCTCGTACGTCGCGTCCTGCGCCGCACCGGACCGGTCGTGGTTGACCACGCTGTTGCGGTTGCCGGAGCCGCCGATGCTGAAGCTGCTGCGGACGACGCTGCCCAGGCGTACGGCCGGGATGCGGTCCTGTTCCTCAGGCGCCATGGCCTGCCCCCTTGTCTCCGTGGTGGTTGTTCGTGCTGTTGTGACTGGTTCCTCCGATGCCGAAGGAACTGTTGTTGACGGACTGGATGAACACCGCTCCCGGTTCCACCCGGATGGTCTGCCGCTCGAACTCCTGCGTCTGCCAGCCGGCTTCGTGCAGCGCCTTGCTGACGCCGCCCACCACCCGCTCCTGAATCGCCTTCAGGAAGCGTTCGATGTCCATGTCGTGGAAGATCGAGGCCTTCGGCTCGGAGCCGAGCTCCCGGACGGAGGCCTCGGGGCCGATCGTCCGCCGGAGCCACTCGGGGTCCTCGGTGACCAGGCGCCAGGTGCTCCCCTGCGCCCGCACCAGCAGGATCAGGGCGTCGCCGAGCGAGTGCGCGGCCCGGGTGACGGAGCGGAACACCGGGCGGAGGATGCTCTCCCCGCGGTACCGGCCGGCGATCGCGTCGGCGGACTGGAAGAGCGTACGGACGGGCAGGAGCACGTGCGGGGCGAACTCCACCATCAACATCCCGCCCTGGGTGTGGACCCGCACGAAGACGCTCAGGACCAGTCCCTCGTCCCAGGCACTCACGCGTATGCGCAGGTAGTGCCGCCGTCTCTCACCGGCTTCCTCGATGGCCGTCCTGCGGTGCTCGTCGAAGCCGGGGAAGACCTCCAGCCCCGCGTCGCGGTGCGGGAGCCCCAGGGCGGGCACGAAGACGCACTCTTCGATCACGAGCTCGCGCAGCCGGTCCAATACCGCCGCCTCGACTTGCGGCGAGTCCTTCGGGCCGGGGACGCGCAGTTCCTGGAGTCCCTCCCTGATCGTGCCGAGGATCTGGGTGTTGTCCAACGGCGTCGGCTGCCGGGAGTCGGGCAGATCGCCGCGCGGCCGCAGTTCGAGCCCGGACAGGCTCCAGGCGCGGAAGGGCTGGCCGGCCCCGCACATCGGGTTCGTCACGCTGTAGAGGATCAGCGGCTGGTGCTGCTCGCGGCGGATGCGCTCCCGAACCCTGCGGAAGCGGGGTCCGGGGGCGTGCTCGGCGGGATCGGAGTGCACCTGCGCGTAGCGCTGGGGGGAGAGTTCGCCCCCCAGGATCCGGGCCACGTGCTTGTGCCGCAGCTCGGCGATGTACCCGATCACGCCGAAGCCGCAGACCGCCGCACCGAGGCCGGCCGCTCCCGCCGGTTCCGGCAGGGGTATCCCGATCCATGCCGCCGCCAGGCCGGGTACGGTCACGGCGAGCAGCACGGCCAACAGCTGCACCCGGGCGGCGTTGCGCAGCAGGCGTGCGAGCGCGTGCCAGGCTCCCCGCCCGGCCGTCCGGCGGACCAGCCAGTCCGTCAGGGTCAAGCCCAGGCAGGGGATCACGAGGAAGACGACGGGTTCGAGCAGCAGGAGGGCGAGCGTCCAGAGCGCCACGACGAGCGCGGCCCAGCCGAGTTCGAGGCGGCGGGCGCGCAGCGCGTGGGCGAGGACCCGGGCCGCGTCGAAGCCGTACGAGGGCGCGACGATCCGCTCGGAGTGGACGTACAGCTCCTCGATGACCCGGTCGCGGAAGACGCGGTCGAGGTAGGCGCCCGCGCAGAGCAGCCGGCCCGCCTCGCTGGAGGCGGGGTCCACGGGGGGCCTGCCGGGCAGGGGGGCGTCTGTCACCGGCACAAGTTAGGCCATGGTGACGGGGACCGACAGTCGTGAATGCGCCGAACGCCCCGGCGGGCGGGCCCGCCGGGGCGTTCTCGGTGAAGCGGTGGAGCGGTGGAGCGGGTGGCTCCGGTGGATCAGATCAGGCCGAGCTCGCGGACCGCGTCGCGCTCCTCGACGAGCTCCTGCACGGACGCGTCGATGCGCGTACGGGAGAACTCGTTGATGTCCAGGCCCTGGACGATCTCGTACTTGCCGTCCTTGGTGGTGACGGGGAAGGAGGAGATGAGGCCCTCCGGGACGCCGTAGGAGCCGTCCGACGGGATGCCCATCGAGGTCCAGTCGCCCGCGGCGGTGCCGGTGACCCAGGTGTGCACGTGGTCGATGGCGGCGTTCGCGGCCGAGGCGGCGGAGGACGCGCCACGGGCCTCGATGATCGCGGCGCCGCGCTTGGCGACGGTCGGGATGAAGGTGTCGGCGAGCCACAGCTCGTCGCTGACGACCTCGGCGGCGTTCTTGCCGGCGATCTCCGCGTGGAAGATGTCCGGGTACTGGGTGGCCGAGTGGTTGCCCCAGATGGTCAGGCGCTTGATGTCGGAGACGTCGGCGCCGGCCTTCTGCGCGAGCTGCGAGATCGCCCGGTTGTGGTCCAGGCGGGTCATCGCGGTGAAGCGCTCGCGCGGTACGTCCGGGGCGGCGGCCTGCGCGATGAGCGCGTTGGTGTTGGCCGGGTTGCCGACGACGAGGACCTTGATGTCGTCCGCGGCGTGGTCGTTGATGGCCTTGCCCTGCGGCTTGAAGATGCCGCCGTTCGCCTGGAGCAGGTCGCCGCGCTCCATGCCCTTGGTGCGCGGGCGGGCGCCCACGAGCAGGGCGACGTTCGCGCCCTCGAAGCCCTGGTTCGGGTCGTCGAAGATGTCGATGCCCTTGAGCAGCGGGAAGGCGCAGTCGTCGAGCTCCATGGCGGTGCCCTCAGCGGCCTTCATGCCCTGGGGGATCTCCAGAAGACGGAGCTTGACCGGCACGTCCGCGCCGAGCAGGTGGCCGGACGCGATGCGGAAGAGCAGCGCGTAGCCGATCTGGCCGGCGGCGCCGGTGACGGTGACATTCACGGGAGTGCGGGTCATGGCCTTCTCCGTTAGACAGCTGGCGGTGGGGCGTCCCCGCCCCATGTGCTGGGAGGACGCCGCTCCCCGACCCTGTGAATCTTGACGTGAAGAGACATCCGCGGTCAGGCTATCCGACCCGGGACCGGGCCAACCCCCCGGTCCGTGTGGTGCGTGGCACACGGACCGGCGGTTCGAAGGCCCGGCGGCCCGATTCCCCCTGCGTTTCGGCAGTTCGCGGGCGTTTCACCCCGAAGATCGACCCGTTTCGGGGGCTTCGGGTTCACCCGGTGGACCTTTCCGCCCCAGCACTAGCGGACGGTGAAGCGGACCGCGCTTTCCAGGAACGGGATATCCAGCAGTGCCTTGGGCTCCATGGCCAGCGCGAGCAGCGTGATCGACACGCCCAGCAGCCCGTACGTGACCATGTCCGTGAAGCGGGAGCGCACCGCGAGCATGCCCACGGACGGCAGTATCCGCCGCAGCACCGCCGCCGCGATCAGGGCGATGCCGATCAGCAGGCAGCCGACGCGCGGGTGCCCCGTCGCGGTGGACAGCAGCCCGGCCGCGGTCGCCGCGAGCACGGCGAGCATCGGCCACTGGCGGGCCGGTGCGGGGGCGTCCCCGGGCGCGGCCCGGCCACCGCCCTCGGGGCGGGCGGTGTCCTGCGTGACGGAGGGGAAGCGCCGGGACTTCGCGGCGCCGGTCTCGGCGGCCTCGGTCCCGGCGGCCTCCGTCCCGGCCGCGGTCCCGGTCCCGGTCCCGGCCGCGGTCCCGGTCCCGGCCGCGGTCCCGGCAGCCGCCGTTTCGGCGCCCGCCGTCCCGGCGGCCGCGGGTGCCTTCGGGGCCCGCCCGGACGGCGAGGCTTCCGGCGCGGTCCCGCTCGTGCCGCCTGTGCCCCCTGCGGCGCCCGTGACGCCCTCCGGGGTCGGGTCCGCCGCGCGCTCAGCCCGCACTGGTGTCGGTCCGCTCGGCGGCTTCGACCACGTTGACCAGCAGCTGGGCCCGGGTCATCGGGCCGACTCCGCCCGGGTTCGGGGAGATCCAGCCCGCGACCTCGGCGACCCCGGGGTGCACGTCTCCGACGATCTTCCCCTGCTCGTCGCGGCTGACGCCGACGTCCAGCACGGCCGCGCCCGGCTTCACGTCCTCCGGCTTGACCAGGTGCGGGACACCGGCCGCCGCGACGATGATGTCCGCCTGGCGCAGCAGCCCGGAGAGGTTGCGCGTACCGGTGTGGCACAGCGTCACGGTCGCGTTCTCGGACTTGCGGGTGAGGAGCAGGCCGATGGAGCGGCCGACGGTGATGCCGCGGCCGAGGACCACGACGTGCGCGCCGTTGATCTCCACGTCGTGGTGGCGCAGCAGCTCGACGATCCCGTACGGGGTGCAGGGCAGCGGGCCCGGCTCGTTCAGCACCAGCCTGCCCAGCGACATCGGGTGCAGGCCGTCGGCGTCCTTCTCCGGGGCCATCAGCTCCAGGACGCGGTTGGTGTCGATGCCTTTGGGGAGCGGGAGTTGGACGATGTAGCCCGTGCACTCCGGGTTGGCGTTGAGCTCCCGCACGACCGCCTCGATGTCCTCCTGGGAGGCCGTCGCGGGCAGTTCGCGCTGGATGGAGGCGATGCCGACCTCCGCGCAGTCCTTGTGCTTGCCGTTGACGTACCAGCGGCTGCCCGGGTCGTCGCCGACCAGCAGGGTGCCGAGGCCGGGGGTGATGCCCCGGGTCTTGAGCGATGCCACGCGGGCGGTCAGTTCGGACTTGATCGCGGCTGCGGTGGCCTTGCCGTCGAGAATCTGGGCGGTCATGGGTCCATCCTCCCGGATGGAGTGGCCCTGGTTCCAGTCGCGTCCTCCATTGCACTTGCACAACAAGTCACCGACCGGTCGCACACCGGCTGGACAAGTCCGCTCCGACCGGACGACGATGGCCGAAAGAGTGCCGCGAGCAGTGCCGGGGGGCGGGCCGCATACCGAACGCAGTGATTCCTCCGCGCGTGCCGTGCGTCCCCGCACTTCCACGGAGGAACACCCCAGATGAGCTTCGGCGACCCGAACAACCCGTACGGGCAGCAGCCGCAGGGCCAGCCCGGTTACGGCTACCCGCAGCAGGCCCCGCAGGGCGTCCCGCCCCAGGGCGGCTACGCCTACCCGCAGCAGCAGGCCCCGGCCCCCCAGGGATACCCGGGCTACCCCGCGTACCCGGTCGCCCCCGGCGGCTACCCGGGCATCCCGGTGCAGATGCCGGGCCTGATGAAGACCGCGCGCGTCCTGCTGTTCATCATCGGTGGCCTCCAGCTGATCGGCGGCGCCCTGGCGATCCTCGGCGGGGTCATCCTCTCCTCGGAGGTGTCGAACTCGAGCGGCGAGCTCACGGGCGGAATCATCACCGCCATCGGCATCGGGGTGGTCGCCTTCGCCCTGCTGCCCATCATCCTCGGCGCCAGGTTCGCCAAGGGCCGGGGCGGGGTCCGCGTCATGACGATCATCTACGCGGCGCTGGGCCTCTTGGGCAGCCTCGGCAACATCGGCACCGCCGTCGGCAGCGACCACGCGGTGGCGATCGCGCCGGCGGTCTTCGGCGCCGGCATCGGCCTGACCATCAGCGGCATCATCCTGGCTTCCATGGTCAACAACAGCGCCACCGTCTGGTTCAAGCGCCCGCGCTACTGAATCCGGATCCGGACGGCGAAGGCCGCGCCCCGCAGTGGTGCGGGACTG
>NZ_JBHWVM010000089.1:0-32998 GCF_042736805.1 Streptomyces sp. NPDC060031 | reverse complement strand
CCACTGGCTGCACTTCTACAATCACCACCGCGGACACACCGCGCTCGCAGGCAAACCACCCGCCAGCCGCGTCCCCAACCTCACAGGGCAATACAGCTAGCCAGGTCGTCTCCTTCGGATCGTGCCGGGTGAGCCCGCGGCGTCTGGTGCCGTGCATCGCCAGGCGGAGGGGCGCCCCTGTGCTGGACGACGTCCTCGGGTGCCTCGACAGCGCGGCGAGGTGCGGTTCCGGGTGCCGCCGGCGAGGCAAGATCGAAAGAGACGACCGGGCCTGGGCGGCTGCTCCGGCTGTGCTGTTCCACATGGCGAAACCGTTCGCGTGACGCGGGGGCTTCTCGCCTAGGCTGGCCACGTGACCCCCGCCGACCTCTCCCGTACCGTCGTGCGCGCCGTGTGCTGCGCCGTCGAGGATGGGGAGCTGCCCGCGGACGCGGTCGTGCCCGAGCGGGTCGTCGTCGAGCGGACCCGGCCCGGTGGGGTGGGCGAGTACGCCACCCCCGTCGCGTTCCAGCTGGCCAAGAGCGCCGCCCTGGTACCGGCGCACGTCGCGGGCGTGCTCGCCCGGCGGCTGGCCGAGGTGCCCGGGATCGAGCGCGTGGAGATCACCGGCGCGGGGTTCCTGAATTTCGTGATGGGTCCGCTCTCCGCCGCTCGCGTCGTCCGCGAGGTGCTGGCGCACGGGGAGCGGTACGGCTTCGCCGGCGAGCCCGAGCTGCGGGCCCGCGTCGTGCGCGACGCCGTCGTGCGCATCCGCCTCGGCCAGGGGCTCGATTCCGGCGGCCCCCTGCCCACCGCCCCCGTCCCCCGGCGCCTCGGTGACGTCCGCGCGGCCTACGGGGCCGGCGCCGCCGCCTGGGCGATGCTCTGCGTGCCGCCCCACGAGACCCCGGTGTTCTCCGCGCGGCTGCTCGTCCAGGGTGAGGACAGTGAGTTCTTCCGGGTCGGGTACGCGCACGCGCGCTGCCGGGCGTTGCGCGCCAATGCCGCCGACCTCGGGTTCCGGGCCGAGCCGGGCGAGGTCCCGGACGCCGACGCCGCCGCCCTGCTCCGCGCGCTGCGCGACTACCCCCTCGTCCTCGAAGCCGCCGCGCACCACCGTGCGCCCGAGCGGCTCGTCCGGCATCTCGTCGAGCTGGCCGACGCCCTGCTCGACTTCCAGTACCGCGTCCTGCCCAAGGGGGACGAGAAACCCTCGGCCGCCCACCGCGCCCGGCTGGCTCTTGCCGAAGCCGCCGGGACGGTGCTGGCCGGCGGCCTGGCCCAGCTCGGCATCGACGCTCCCGACTGCCTGTGATCCGCGAAGAGAGATACCGATGAGCCGTTCCGCGCACCCCGCCGGCCCCCGCCACGCCGATGTGCTGCCCGAGGGGCACCACGCCCCGCCGCCCGCCGACCTGAACGTGCTCGACGAGAAGGTGTGGGCGCGGACCGTCACGCGCAACTCCGAGGGCGTGGCCACCGTCGGCGGGATCGAAGTCACCAAGCTCGCCGAGGAGTTCGGGACGCCCGCGTACTTCCTCGACGAAGAGGACTTCCGCGCGCGCTGCCGGGCCTGGGCGCACGCCTTCGGGCCCGGCGCCGACGTCTTCTACGCCGGCAAGGCGTTCCTCTCCAAGGCCGTCGTGAAGTGGCTGAAGGAAGAAGGACTGAACCTCGACGTCTGCTCCGGCGGGGAGCTGGCCACCGCGCTGGCCGCCGAGATGCCCGCCGCGCAGATCGCGTACCACGGCAACAACAAGTCCGAGCGCGAGATCCGCCGGGCCGTCGAAGCCGGCGTCGGGCGCATCGTCCTCGACTCCTTCCAGGAGATCGCCCGCGTCGCGCACATCGCCCGCGAGCTCGGCGTCCGCCAGCCCGTGCAGATCCGGGTCACGGTGGGCGTCGAGGCCCACACCCACGAGTTCATCGCCACCGCCCACGAGGACCAGAAGTTCGGCATCGCGGTCGCCGACGGCTCCGCCGCCGAGGCCGTGCGCCGCACCCTCGGGCACGACTCGCTCGAACTGCTCGGCGTCCACTCCCACATCGGCTCGCAGATCTTCGACATGGCCGGCTTCGAGGTCTCGGCGAAGCGCGTCGTCCAGCTGCTGGCCGCCGTACGCGACGAGCACGGCGTCGAGCTCCCCGAGATCGACCTCGGCGGCGGCCTCGGCATCGCCTACACCTCCGCCGACGACCCGCGCGAGCCGCAGGAGATCGCCAAGGCCCTGCACGAGATCGTCGCCCGCGAGTGCGAGAGCGCCGGCCTGCGGGCGCCGCGCATCTCCGTCGAGCCCGGCCGCGCCATCGTCGGCCCGACCGCCTTCACCCTGTACGAGGTCGGCACCATCAAGCCGCTCCAGGGGCTGCGTACGTACGTCTCCGTCGACGGCGGCATGTCCGACAACATCCGCACCGCGCTCTACGACGCCGAGTACGGGGTCACCCTCGTCTCCCGCGTCTCCGACGCCGAGCCGATGCTGGTCCGCGTCGTCGGCAAGCACTGCGAGAGCGGCGACATCGTCGTCAAGGACGCCTACCTGCCCGCCGACCTCGCCCCCGGCGACCTCCTCGCCGTGCCCGCCACCGGCGCGTACTGCCGCTCCATGGCCAGCAACTACAACCACGCGCTCCGGCCGCCCGTCGTCGTCGTGCGTGACGGGCAGGCGCGGATCATCGTCCGGCGCGAGACGGAAGAAGATCTCCTGCGTCTCGACCTCGGATGATGAAATAGACGTCTCACTCAATGGACCGAGGATGGAAACTGCTGTCCATTGAGTGAGACTGGTTCACACCGGGCGCGCATCCCCGCGCGCCGGGCAGCGATGGAAGATCGAAAGGCGTAGGTCGAATGATGCGTACGCGTCCGCTGAAGGTGGCGCTGCTGGGCTGTGGAGTGGTCGGCTCAGAGGTGGCGCGCATCATGACGACGCACGCCGACGATCTGACAGCCAGGATCGGCGTGCCCGTCGAACTCGCCGGCGTGGCCGTGCGCCGTCCCTCCAAGGTGCGCGAGGGCATCGACCCGGCGCTCGTCACCACCGATGCGACCGCGCTGCTCAAACGCGGCGACATCGACATCGCCATCGAGGTCATCGGCGGCATCGAGCCCGCCCGCACCCTGATCACCACCGCCTTCGAGAACGGCATCTCCGTCGTCTCGGCGAACAAGGCGCTCCTCGCCCAGGACGGCGCCTCGCTGCACGCCGCCGCCGAGGCGGCCGGGCTGGACCTCTACTACGAGGCCGCCGTGGCCGGCGCCATCCCGCTGGTCCGCCCGATGCGTGAGTCCCTCGCCGGCGACAAGATCAACCGGGTCATGGGCATCGTCAACGGCACGACGAACTTCATCCTCGACAAGATGGACTCCACCGGCGCCGGCTACCAGGAAGCGCTCGACGAGGCCACCGCCCTCGGGTACGCCGAGGCCGACCCCACCGCCGACGTCGAGGGCTACGACGCCGCCGCCAAGGCCGCGATCCTGGCCGGCATCGCCTTCCACACCCGGGCCCGCCTGGACGACGTCTACCGCGAGGGCATGACCGAGGTCAGCGCCGCCGACTTCGCCTCCGCCAAGCGCATGGGCTGCACCATCAAGCTCCTCGCCATCCTGGAGCGCGCCGAGGACGGCGAGTCCGTCACCGCCCGCGTCCACCCGGCGATGATCCCGCTGACCCACCCCCTCGCCTCCGTCCGTGAGGCGTACAACGCCGTCTTCGTCGAGGCGGAGGCCGCCGGGCGGCTCATGTTCTACGGGCCCGGCGCGGGCGGCGCGCCGACCGCCTCGGCGGTCCTGGGCGACCTCGTCGCCGTCTGCCGCAACAAGCTCGCCGAGGCAACGGGGCCCGGCGAGTCGGCGTACACCCAGCTGCCGGTCAGCCCCATAGGAGAAGTCGTCACCCGCTACCACATCAGCCTCGATGTGGCCGACAAGCCGGGCGTGCTCGCCCAGGTGGCGACGGTCTTCGCGGAGCACGGTGTCTCCATCGACACGGTCCGCCAGCAAGGTCATCAGGACGGGGGCGGCGAAGGAGCCTCTCTCGTCGTCGTCACCCACCGCGCGCCCGACGCGGCCCTCTCCGGGACCGTCGCGGCGCTGCGGCAGCTGGACACCGTCCGCGGTGTGGCCAGCATCATGCGTGTTGAAGGGGAGTAAGGACCCATGAGCAGCAATCGCACCCACCAGTGGCGCGGCATCATCGAGGAGTACCGGGACCGCCTGCCGGTCACCGACAAGACCCCCGTGGTCACGCTCCGCGAAGGTGGCACTCCCCTCGTCCCCGCGCAGGTGCTCTCCGAGCGCACCGGCTGCGAGGTGCACCTCAAGGTGGAGGGGGCCAACCCCACCGGGTCCTTCAAGGACCGCGGCATGACCATGGCGATCACCAAGGCCAAGGAGGACGGCGCCAAGGCCGTCATCTGCGCCTCCACGGGCAACACCTCGGCCTCCGCCGCCGCGTACGCGGTACGCGCCGGCATGGTGTCCGCGGTCCTCGTGCCCCGCGGCAAGATCGCGCTCGGCAAGATGGGCCAGGCCCTCGTGCACGGCGCCAAGATCCTGCAGGTCGACGGCAACTTCGACGACTGCCTCGCCCTCGCCCGCGCGCTGTCCGACAACTACCCGGTGGCGCTGGTCAATTCGGTCAATCCGGTGCGCATCGAGGGTCAGAAGACGGCCGCGTTCGAGATCGTCGACGCGCTCGGCGACGCCCCCGACATCCACGTGCTGCCCGTCGGCAACGCCGGCAACATCACCGCGTACTGGAAGGGCTTCAAGGAGTACAAGGCCGACGGCCTGGCCTCCCGTACGCCCCGTGTGTGGGGTTTCCAGGCTTCCGGCTCCGCGCCCATCGTGCGCGGGGAGATCGTCAAGGAGCCGCACACCATCGCCACCGCGATCCGCATCGGCAATCCGGCCTCCTGGGAGTACGCGCTGCAGGCGCGCGACGAGTCGGGCGGCTTCATCGACGAGGTGACGGACCGCCAGATCCTGGCCGCCTACCGGCTGTTGGCCGCGCAGGAGGGCGTCTTCGTCGAGCCCGCCTCGGCCGCTTCCGTGGCCGGTCTGCTCAAGGCCGCCGAGCTCGGCCTGGTCGACCCGGGCCAGACGATCGTATGCACCGTCACCGGCAACGGCCTGAAGGACCCCGATTGGGCGGTCGCCGGCGCTCCGCAGCCGGTCACCGTTCCCGTCGACGCCGAGGCCGCCGCCGTACGCCTCGGCCTGGTCTGACCGACGCCCCGTTCGCCGGATTCCGGAGCCTTCGGAATCCGGCAACTCGGGCCGTAGGACACCAAAACCCAACGCGATCCGACGGAAGTCCGCGACACGCGTCGTGCGCCTCGTGTGCGCCCTGTGTCGGATCAGAACCTTCCTTCGATACGCTGTACTTCCATCCGCCACCGCGCATATGACCGCGGTGCTGCCCACAGGGCCTTCGGGTGTCGTACGTTCTCCAGTACATTCGCAGCGAGCCAGCGAAGAGCGAAGATCTCGCACAGTCACAAGGAGTGTCATCGGACGATGGCCGGTCCAGCGTTCCGCGCCGCCGCCGTACGGGTGCGCGTCCCCGCCAGCAGTGCCAATCTCGGCCCGGGTTTCGACGCCCTCGGCCTGGCCCTGGGGCTCTACGACGATGTCGTCGTCCGCGTGGCCGATTCCGGCCTGAACATCGACATCGCGGGTGAAGGCGCCGATACCCTCCCGCGGGACGAGAGCCACCTGCTCGTACGCTCCATGCGCACCGCCTTCGACCTGCTGGGCGGCCAGCCGCGCGGCCTGGAGGTCGTCTGCGCCAACCGCATCCCGCACGGCCGCGGCCTCGGCTCCTCCTCCGCCGCGATCTGCGCCGGCATCGTGGCCGCCCGCGCCGTGACCATAGGCGGAGAGGCCAAGCTCGACGACGCGGCGCTGCTGGAGCTCGCCACCGAGATCGAGGGCCACCCCGACAACGTCGCCGCCTGTCTGCTCGGCGGCTTCACCCTGGCGTGGATGGACGGGGGCAGCGCCAAGGCGATCCGCATGGAGCCCGCCGATTCCGTCGTACCGGTGGTTTTCGTCCCGTCCAAGCCCGTCCTGACCGAGACCGCGCGCGGCCTGCTGCCGCGCACCGTCCCGCACGTGGACGCGGCCGTCAACGCGGGCCGCGCGGCTCTGCTCGTCGAGGCCCTGACCAGGCGTCCCGAGTACCTGCTGGCGGCCACCGAAGACCGGCTCCACCAGGAATACCGGTCCCCGGCGATGCCCGAGAGCGTGGCACTCGTCGCCCGACTGCGGGCGGACGGCATCCCCGCGGTCATCTCCGGCGCGGGCCCCACGGTCCTCGCGCTGGTCGACAACGGCGCGGCCGACAAGGTCGCGCAGCTCGCGGGCGAGGGGTGGGCGGCCAACCGGCTCGCACTCGACGCCGCGGGCGCGAGCGTACTTCCGCTGGGTACCCAGGGCGGCTAGTCCTTGTTGTAGGGACATGGGCGGTCTGGGGCGGGCGGCCGGGGCAGGCCGCCCGCGCGGAAGGGCGATTGCCGGTGACTGAGAGGGGGAATGTCTGTTGGATCCGGTAGTGTTAGTGTCAAGTGCGCATCCGAAGCCGCCATGGCTTGGTGCTCAGTGTCCCTATCAGGGACCACCTTTCTTCCGGGAGCCTCCCCGACTGCTTTGATCACTGCCAGCAGTCTTCGAGCATGCTCCGGAATCGGCGTGACATTCCCACGCGTCCAGCTCGGGGGCTTCTCGCCGGAACCACCCACGCACGTTTCCCTCCGCCGTACCTCTATCGGCGGACCACCGCCCCGGCTGCGGTCCATGACCCATCAGGTAATGGACTGTTGTCGGACAGCACAACCGGTCGCCGAGCCAGACAGGCCGACGTCCGCTCCAGGGAAGGACCCTTCGTGAGCGACACCACCGATCTGATGGGCGCTGCCGACACCAATGTCGGCACCAGTGCCCCCGCCGAGGGCGCCGCGCCGACCAAGCGCCGCCGCACCGGCACCGGCCTCGAGGGCATGGTCCTGGCCGAGCTGCAGCAGGTCGCGTCGGGCCTCGGCATCAGGGGCACCGCGCGGATGCGCAAGAGCCAGCTGATCGAGGTCATCAAGGAGGCGCAGGGCGGCAGCGCCCCCAAGGCCGCGGCCCCGGCCGCCGCCGACACCGCCGAGGCCAAGCCGAAGCGCCGCGCCACCAGCAAGGCCCGCACGGGCGAGGCCGCCGCCGAGGCGCCCGCCGAGAAGCCTGCCGTACAGGCGCAGATCGACATCCCGGGCCAGCCGGCAGGGGGCCCCTCCCGCGCGAGCGAAGCCGAGCGCGGGGGAGAGGACGCCCCGGCCGGCGAGCGCCGCCGCCGTCGCGCCACGGCCCCGTCCGGCAGCCCGGAGTCCTCGGCCCCCGCCGCCGTGCAGGTCGAGCAGAAGACCGAGACGGCCACCGCCACCGCGCAGGCCGACACCAAGGCTGAGGCCGCCACCGCCGTATCCGCCCAGGGCCAGGCCCAGGACGGCGAGGGCCGCGGCCGCCGCGACCGCCGTGACCGCGGCAGCGACCGTGGCGAGCGGACCGAGCGCGGCGACCGCCAGCAGGGCCGCCGTGACCGTGGCGCCAAGGCTGACGACCAGGGCCAGGGCGGCCAGGGTCAGGCCGGTCAGGGCCAGGCCGTCCAGGGCGGCGGCCGTCAGGACCGCGCCGACCGCCAGGACCGTGCCGACCGTCAGGACCGCCAGCAGCAGGGCGGCCGCGGTCAGGGCCAGGGTCAGCAGGGTCGTCAGGACCGTCAGGACCGCCAGGACAACGGCCCCCAGGACGACTTCGACGACGAGGGCGGCCGTCGCGGCCGTCGCGGCCGCTACCGCGACCGTCGTGGCCGTCGCGGCCGCGACGAGTTCGCGCCGGCCGAGACGCCGGTCGCCGACGACGACGTCCTGATCCCCGTCGCGGGCATCCTCGACATCCTCGACAACTACGCGTTCATCCGGACTTCGGGCTACCTGCCCGGCCCGAACGACGTGTACGTCTCCCTCGCCCAGGTCCGCAAGGCCGGTCTGCGCAAGGGCGACCACACCACCGGTGCGGTCCGTCAGCCCAAGGACGGCGAGCGCCGCGAGAAGTTCAACGCGCTCGTGCGCCTGGACTCCGTCAACGGCATGGCGCCCGAATCCGGCCGCGGCCGCCCGGAGTTCCAGAAGCTGACCCCGCTCTACCCGCAGGACCGGCTCCGTCTGGAGACCGACCCGGGCGTGCTGACCACCCGCATCATCGACCTCGTGTCGCCGATCGGAAAGGGCCAGCGAGGCCTGATCGTGGCCCCGCCGAAGACCGGCAAGACCATGATCATGCAGGCGATCGCCAACGCGATCACCACCAACAACCCCGAGTGCCACCTGATGGTCGTCCTGGTCGACGAGCGTCCGGAAGAGGTCACCGACATGCAGCGGTCGGTCAAGGGCGAGGTCATCTCCTCGACCTTCGACCGTCCGGCCGAGGACCACACCACCGTCGCGGAGCTGGCCATCGAGCGCGCCAAGCGTCTCGTCGAGCTGGGTCACGACGTGGTCGTCCTGCTGGACTCCATCACCCGTCTGGGCCGCGCGTACAACCTCGCGGCTCCCGCCTCCGGCCGCATCCTGTCCGGTGGTGTCGACTCGACCGCGCTGTACCCGCCGAAGCGCTTCTTCGGTGCCGCGCGCAACATCGAGGACGGCGGCTCGCTGACCATCCTGGCCACCGCGCTGGTCGACACCGGCTCGCGCATGGACGAGGTGATCTTCGAGGAGTTCAAGGGCACCGGCAACATGGAGCTCAAGCTCGACCGCAAGCTCGCCGACAAGCGCATCTTCCCGGCTGTCGACGTCGACCCGTCGGGCACCCGCAAGGAGGAGATCCTCCTCAACGCGGAAGAGCTCGCCATCGTCTGGAAGCTGCGCCGGGTGCTGCACGCGCTCGACTCGCAGCAGGCCATCGAGCTGCTTCTCGACAAGATGAAGCAGACGAAGTCGAACGCCGAGTTCCTGATGCAGATCGCGAAGACGACCCCGTCGGGCAAGAACGACGACTAGTCCCCGCAGGCACCACCACAGCCGCCCCCGCCGCACCCGCGGCGGGGGCGGCTGTGCGTTTCCCTGCCGGTCTACCGCTGGTTTCCCTGCCGGGTTTCCCCGCCGGCTTTCCCGCCCGGCTCCCGCCCTTTTCCCGTCCGCTGCGACCTCCGCCACATTTAATCCCCGGCTGAACCCGCGCCCGCTGCTCGGCGTCCCGTACCGAAACCCCAGGTAGGCGGGGCATCACATGGCGTTCATCCCGATCGGTTCGCCGGATGGAGGCGGTTTTGTGCCCGCGGTCGCCGTGGAACCCTGGAGGGCGTTAGGCCGTCTGTGTCAGGGGGCGGCTCGCGGAGGCAGGGGCGGACCCCGGCCGGCAAGCGGACCCACGGCGGACAGAGGAGAGCATGAGCGAGGACAGCAGCGGCCGCGGCAGGCGCGGCGCGGGCCGGCGCCGACGGAAGCCGCAGAAGCGCCGCAGGGCCCTCGCCATCGCCGCGTGGAGCGCCGCGGGCGTGGTCCTGCTGGGCGGGGCGGGGCTCGGATACTTCTACTTCAAGTTCAACGGCAACCTGAAGACCGTCGACATCGACCAGGCCCTCGGCACCGACCGCCCGCAGAACGTGGACAACGGGTCGATGGACATCCTCGTCCTCGGCTCGGACTCCCGCGGCGGCGCGAACAGCGAGTACGGCGCGGACGACGGCGGCTCGGCCCGCTCCGACACCGCGATGATCATCCACCTCTACGACGGCCACCAGAAGGCCAGCGTCGTGTCGATACCGCGCGACACCATGGTCAACCGGCCCTCGTGCGCGCTGAAGAGCGGCAAGACCGACCCCGGCAGCTCACGCTCCCAGTTCAACGAGTCGTTCACCATCGGCGGGGCGGCCTGCGCGGTCAAGACCGTCGAGAAGATGTCGGGGATCCGCATGGATCACTACCTCGAGGTCGACTTCACGGGCTTCAAGAAGATCATCGACAACCTGGGCGGCGTCGAGGTGACCACCACCAAGCCGATCAAGGACGACTACAGCCACCTCGATCTGGCGGCCGGCACCAACCGCCTGAACGGCGAGCAGGCCCTCGGCCTGGTCCGTACCCGCCACGGCGTGGGCGACGGCGGCGACCTGGGCCGAATACAGCTCCAGCAGGCCTTCATCAAGGCCCTGATCAAGCAGGTCAAGGGCATCGGGCTGTTCGACAACCCGAAGCGGCTGCTCGACCTCGCCGACACCGCCACCAAGGCGCTCACCACGGACAAGGCGCTCGGCGACGTGAGGTCGCTCATGGGCTTCGCCCAGGGGCTCCAGGGCATCGACGCCCAGAACATGCAGATGATCACCCTGCCGGTGACCACGGACGCGCGTGACCCGAACCGCGTGGCCCCCCTGGCCAAGGAGTCCAAGATGGTCTGGGACGCGCTGCTGGCCGAGCAGCCGATCCCCGCCGAGGCCACCGCGAACTCGACCGGCGACAAGGGATCGGCCGGCGCGGTCGTCCGTTAGCACCCGTCTGGAATAGATGCCGACCCCCTCCTGTTGAGGGAGGCGTCCTCAGAATTTTGACAGGCAGCCCGGTCCTGGCAGACTGGTCTGTCGGCCCCGGTTCACGCAGCGCGCAATTCGGCTCCTGCGACCCGGCGCCCTCCCGAATCTAGGAGACACCTTGAAGCGCGATGTTCACCCCGAGTACGTCGAGACCCAGGTCAGCTGCACCTGCGGTGCGTCGTTCACCACGCGTAGCACCCTGACCGAAGGCAGCATTCGTGCCGAGGTCTGCTCCGAGTGCCACCCGTTCTACACGGGCAAGCAGAAGATCCTCGACACCGGTGGCCGTGTGGCCCGCTTCGAGGCCCGCTTCGGCAAGGCTGCACAGAAGTAGCGAGCCTCAGGCGTCGGATCCGGCTGCACCCTGTCGACACGGGGGCAGCCGGACCGGCGCCTTTCTCGTCCCGCAGCCCTTTTCGTACTTTCACCACAGGAGCCCCCGATGTTCGAGGCGGTCGAGGAACTGATCGGCGAGCACGCCGATCTTGAGAAGAAGCTCGCCGACCCGTCGGTCCACTCCGATCAGGCCAACGCGCGCAAGCTGAACAAGCGCTACGCGGAGCTGACCCCGATCGTCGCGACCTTCCGTGCGTGGAAGCAGTCGGCCGAGGACATCGAGACGGCCAAGGAGTTCGCGGCCGACGACCCGGACTTCGCCGCCGAGGTCAAGGTGATGAGCGCGCAGCGCGAAGAGCTCACCGAGAAGCTCCGCCTGCTGCTCGTCCCGCGCGACCCCAGCGACGACAAGGACGTGCTCCTGGAGGTCAAGGCGGGCGCGGGCGGCGACGAGTCGGCCCTGTTCGCCGGCGACCTGCTGCGCATGTACCTGCGCTACGCCGAGCGCGTGGGCTGGAAGACCGAGATCATCGACGCCACCGAGTCCGAGCTCGGCGGTTACAAGGACGTCCAGGTCTCCGTCCGCACCAAGGGCGGCAACGGCGCCACCGAGCCCGGCCAGGGCGTCTGGGCCCGTCTGAAGTACGAGGGCGGCGTCCACCGCGTCCAGCGCGTTCCGGCCACCGAGTCCCAGGGCCGCATCCACACCTCCGCCGCCGGCGTGCTCGTCACCCCGGAGGCCGAGGAGGTCGAGGTCGAGGTCAACATGAACGACCTGCGCATCGACGTGTACCGCTCCTCGGGCCCCGGCGGCCAGTCCGTCAACACCACCGACTCGGCCGTGCGCATCACGCACATCCCGACCGGTGTGGTCGCCTCCTGCCAGAACGAGAAGAGCCAGCTCCAGAACAAGGAGCAGGCCATGCGCATCCTGCGCTCGCGCCTGCTGGCCGCAGCCCAGGAAGCCGCCGAGCAGGAGGCCTCCGACGTGCGCCGCAGCCAGGTGCGCTCCGTGGACCGCTCCGAGAAGATCCGGACGTACAACTACCCGGAAAACCGGATCTCGGACCACCGGACGGGCTTCAAGGCGTACAACTTGGACCAGGTGCTCGACGGCGACCTCGACCCGGTCATCCAGGCCTGCGTCGACACCGACTCCGCCGCCAAGCTCGCGGCCGCGCACTGACCCGGCCCGGCCTGCCCCACCCTGACTGACCCCCGCACCACCCCCCCGTACGACAGCAGCCCGGAGGACCAGCGTGAACTTGCTGCTTGCCGAGGTGGCCCAGGCCACCCAGCGGCTGGCCGCCGCCGGCGTGCCCTCACCGCGCTTCGACGCGGAGGAGCTCGCGGCCTTCGTGCACGGCGTCAAGCGGGGGGAACTGCACCACGTCAAGGACGCGGACTTCGACGCCCGCTACTGGGAGGCCGTCGCCCGCCGCGAGGCGCGCGAGCCGCTCCAGCACATCACCGGCCGCGCCTTCTTCCGCTACCTGGAGCTCCAGGTAGGGCCCGGGGTCTTCGTGCCCCGGCCCGAGACCGAGTCCGTCGTGGACTGGGCCATACAGGCCGTCCGGGCGATGGACGTGGTCGAACCGATGATCGTGGACCTGTGCACCGGCTCCGGCGCCATCGCGCTCGCCATGGCCCAGGAGGTGCCGCGCTCGCGCGTGCACGCCGTGGAGCTGTCCGAGGACGCCCTGCGCTGGACGCGCAAGAACGCCGAGGGCTCCCGGGTCAGCGTCCACCGGGGCGACGCGCTCAGCGCGCTGCCGGAGCTCGACGGACAGGTCGACCTGGTCATCTCCAACCCGCCGTACATCCCGCTCACCGAGTGGGAGTACGTCGCCCCGGAGGCCCGGGACCACGACCCCGAGATGGCGCTGTTCTCCGGCGAGGACGGCCTCGACACCATCCGCGGCATCGAGCGCACCGCGCACCGGCTGCTGCGGCCCGGCGGCATCGTCGTCATCGAGCACGCCGACACCCAGGGCGGCCAGGTTCCGTGGATCTTCGCCGAGGAGCGGGGATGGGCCGACGCGGCCGACCACCCGGACCTGAACAACCGCCCCCGCTTCGCGACGGCCCGCAAGGCACTGCCGTGACCGGCGCGACCGTTTCCGCTACCCCCCTGCTGCACGAGGAGGCCCGCTGATGGCCCGGCGATACGACTGCAACGACGCGACGGACCGCAAGACGGGTCTGCGTGAAGCCGCATCCGCCGTGCGCCGGGGCGAGCTCGTCGTGCTGCCGACCGACACCCTGTACGGGATCGGCGCGGACGCCTTCAGCGCGGAGGCCGTCGGCGACCTGCTCGCCGCCAAGGGGCGCGGGCGCAACATGCCCACCCCTGTCCTCATCGGCTCCCCGAACACCCTGCACGGCCTGGTCACGGACTTCTCCGAGCAGGCGTGGGAGCTCGTGGACGCCTTCTGGCCGGGCGCGCTGACCCTGGTCGCCAAGCACCAGCCGTCGCTGGCCTGGGACCTCGGGGAGACCCGCGGGACCGTGGCCGTACGCATGCCCCTGCACCCCGTCGCGATCGAGCTGCTGACCGAGGTCGGGCCGATGGCGGTGTCCTCGGCGAACCTGACCGGGCACCCGGCGCCCGAGGACTGCGACGCGGCCCGCGAGATGCTGGGCGACTCCGTCTCGGTGTACCTGGACGGTGGTCCGACGCCGGGGATCCAGCCGTCGTCGATCGTCGACGTCACCGGAAAGGTTCCCGTCCTGCTGCGCGAGGGGGCGCTGACCGCGGAGCAGCTGCGGGAGGTCGTACCCGACCTCGAGGTGGCCCCGTGAGCCCTGAGGGGCGTGGCATAGCCGGGGACAGCACCTTCCGCATACTCCACGTCAGCACCGGCAACGTGTGCCGCTCGCCCATCACCGAGCGGCTGACGCGGCACGCACTGTCGCACCGGCTCGGCGGGCTGGTCACGGGTGACCTCATCGTGGAGAGCGCCGGCACCTGGGGGCACGAGGGCGCCCCCATGGAGGCGAACGCGGCCGCCGTGCTGGCGGACTTCGGCGCGGACGCCTCGGGCTTCACGGGGCGGGAGCTGCTGGACGAGCACGTCATTCGGGCGGACCTCGTCCTCACGGCCACCCGCGACCACCGCGCCCAGGTCATCTCGATGGGCCACTCCGCGGGGCTGCGCACCTTCACGCTGAAGGAGTTCACCCGGCTGGTCCGGGCGATAGACCCGGCGACGCTGCCGCCGCTGGACGACGGCATGGCCGAGCGGGCGCGGGCACTGGTCCGCGCCGCCGCGGCCCTGCGGGGCTGGCTGCTGGCGCCCTCGCCGGACGCGGACGAGGTGTACGACCCGTACGGCGCGCCGATCACCTTCTTCCGCTCGATCGGCGACGAGATCAGCCAGGCCCTGGAGCCGGTGGTCACGGCCCTGACGGGCGTCACCGCTTCCCGATAGCGCCCGCAGGGCGCCGGGGGCGCGGGCGGCCTACAGTGGCTGGTACCGGTAGTCCCACTGTGCGGGAGTCGTGCCATGAGCGTCATGACCCAGGCCTCGGACGTCCTGCGGCAGCAGGATCCGCAGATGGCCGACGTCCTTGAGGGGGAGCGGCAGCGGCAGGCCGGGACGTTGCAGCTGATCGCCGCGGAGAACTTCACCTCGTCCGCCGTGCTGGCGGCGCTCGGCTCCACGCTCGCCAACAAGTACGCCGAGGGCTACCCCGGAGCCCGGCACCACGGCGGGTGCGAGTACGCCGACCTGGCCGAGCGGATCGCCGTCGAGCGGGCCACGGCGCTGTTCGGCACGGAGCACGCCAACGTGCAGCCGCACTCCGGTTCCGCCGCCGTGCTGGCCGCGTACGCCGCGCTGCTGCGGCCCGGGGACACCGTGCTGGCGATGGGACTGCCGTACGGCGGCCACCTCACCCACGGGTCGCCCGCCAACTTCTCCGGCCGGTGGTTCGACTTCGTCGGCTACGGCGTCGACGCGGAGAGCGGCCTGATCGACTACGTGCAGGTCCAGGAACTGGCGCGAACCCACCGGCCCAAGGCGATCGTGTGCGGGTCGATCTCCTACCCCCGTCACCCCGAGTACTCCGCGTTCCGGGAGATCGCCGACGAGGTCGGGGCGTACCTGATCGCCGACGCCGCCCACCCGATCGGACTGGTCGCCGGCGGCGCCGCCCCCAGCCCCGTCCCGTACGCCGACATCGTCTGCGCGACCACCCACAAGGTGCTGCGCGGCCCGCGCGGCGGGATGATCCTGTGCGGCGCCGAGTTCGCCGAGCGGATCGACCGGGCGGTGTTCCCCTTCACGCAGGGCGGCGCCCAGATGCACACCATCGCCGCCAAGGCCGTGGCCTTCGGGGAGGCCGCCGGGCCCGCGTTCGCCTCCTACGCCCACCGGGTGGTGGCCAACGCGCGCACCCTCGCCGACGCACTGGCCGCCGCCGGCTTCGCCGTGACGACCGGCGGTACCGACACCCACCTGATCACCGCCGACCCGGCGCCGCTGGGCATCGACGGCCCGACCGCCCGCGGCCGGCTCGCCGCCGCGGGGATCGTGCTGGACACCTGCGCCCTCCCGTACGGGGACCAGCGCGGGATCCGGCTCGGCACGGCGGCGGTGACCACCCAGGGGATGGGGGAGCAGGAGATGGGCCGGATCTCGGCCCTGTTTACCGCGGCGCTGCACGGGGAAGCCGCGAAAACCCGTGCCGAGGTCAATGAGCTGGCGCTCGGATTTCCCCCGTATGGGGCCCAATAGGGGCGAGAGGGTCGTACTGCAACCGGGATACTGCCCCCTCGCGTCCTCGATACCGAGTACATCGCAGCTAGTGTGTGGGGCTGAGATGGCCGGCGATACATCTGGGGCAGCCCGTGCGTGAATATCTGCTGACGCTTTGCGTCACGGTTGCGGTGACCTATCTGCTCACTGGGCCCGTGCGGAAGTTCGCGATCGCGGTCGGCGCGATGCCGGAGATCCGTGCCCGCGACGTCCACCGGGAGCCGACGCCGAGACTCGGCGGCATCGCGATGTTCGGCGGACTGTGCGCGGGGCTCCTGGTCGCGGACCACCTGCAGAACCTCAACGGCGTCTTCGAGCTGTCGAACGAGCCGCGCGCCCTGCTCTCCGGGGCGGCGCTGATCTGGCTGGTCGGCGTGCTCGACGACAAGTTCGAGATCGACGCCCTGATCAAGCTCGGCGCGCAGATGATCGCCGCCGGTGTGATGGTCATCCAGGGTCTGACCATCCTGTGGATCCCCGTCCCGGGCATCGGCACCGTCGCCCTCACCCAGTGGCAGGGCAACCTGCTCACCGTGGCCCTCGTCGTGATCACCATCAACGCGGTGAACTTCGTGGACGGCCTCGACGGCCTGGCCGCCGGCACCGTCTGCATCGCGGCCTGCGCCTTCTTCCTCTACGCCTACCGCATCTGGTTCGGCTACGGCATCGAGGCGGCCGCGCCGGCGACCCTCTTCGCCGCGATCCTGATGGGCATGTGCCTGGGCTTCCTGCCGCACAACATGCATCCCGCCCGGATCTTCATGGGCGACTCCGGCTCGATGCTGATCGGCCTGGTGCTGGCCGCCTCGGCGATCTCCATCACCGGCCAGGTGGACCCGGACACGATGGCGCTGTTCGCGGGCGGCGAGCGCAACGCGACGCACGCGATGCTGCCCGTCTTCATCCCGCTGCTGCTGCCGCTGACCATCATCGCGATCCCGATGGCCGACCTCGTCCTGGCCATCATCCGGCGTACGTGGAACGGCCAGTCGCCGTTCGCGGCCGACCGCGGGCACCTGCACCACCGGCTGTTGGAGCTCGGGCACTCGCACAGCCGCGCCGTGCTGATCATGTACTTCTGGTCGGGCCTGATCGCCTTCGGCGCGGTGGCGTACTCGGTGCACTCCGCCTCGATGTGGATCGTGCTCGCGATCGCCGGGCTGAGCGCCCTGGGCCTGGTCCTGCTGCTCCTGCCGCGCTTCACGCCGCGGACCCCGCGGTGGGCGGAACGGCTGGTCCCGCCGCGCTACCGGCACGTCGAACGGGCCGCCGAGGCGGCCCTGCTGGACGCCACGGGAGCGGAGCCGGCGCCGGTGCGGCCGGTCGCGGTGGGTGTCTCCGGCGTCAACGGCGCGACCGCGGTAGGCCCCCGTTCGCGCTTCCCCGACCGGCGTAAGGCCGAATCCTCGCGCTGACGGCCGAGGTGCATGTCGGACATGAACCCCCTTTACCAGACAAGGCGGTTGGATGTCGCGCACACACGCGCAGGGTCCCTCTCATGTGTGACAGTCAGCACACCCAGCAGGTAAAGCTCTCATCAAATAGTTTGTGATACCGTTCACTAAACCCGGCGACAGAGCCGAAGGACCGTAGTGCGACGGTCCATTGGCCCGAGGTTCCCACTCGAACCGGGCTTACGCTCGTCCCGTACGAGTCCCGTGCCCCCACCACCACGCGGAGCAAACCGCCATGCGGTCAGACGATGTCCGATCCCTCCTGCAAACCGCTGTGCCCACAGCTGCGGCCGGCGCTCTAGCCGCCGTCATCAGCGCCGTGGTCGTCGGCGGCAAGGGGGCTCTGGGTGCTGTCATCGCGACGCTGGTCGTGATTCTCTTCATGGGCATCGGGTTCGTGGTCTTGCAGCGCACGGCGAAATCACTACCGCACCTGTTCCAGGCCATGGGGCTCATGCTCTACACGGCCCAGATCCTGTTGCTCTTCGTCTTTCTCGCCGTGTTCAAGAACACGACACTGTTCCACCCGCGGTCCTTCGCGTTCACGCTCGTCGCCACCACCCTCGTGTGGATCGGCGTGCAGACCCGTGTTCATATGAAGGCCAAGATCCTCTACGTTGAACCGGACTCGACAAAGGGCGAAAAGCCCGAAAACTCGGGGCCGAAGTCGTGAGGGGTAGGGGCGGAATAAGTGTGCGTTCGAGATGCTGCTATCGTCCGGTTCCAACTGCGGCACTGCGGGCGCGGGCATCTGAGCTGACGCCTGTTCCATCGCGAGGCTCGATGCCTGAATGCCGCCCCACCATCCGTAACACCAGTCCAGTGCCGAACCGCGGCTGCGCGCCGCGCCGACACAACGAGGTTGCCGTACCTATGCGCCACGCTGAAGGAGCCCGCGGTGAGTGCTGCTGACATGACGCTCGCCTTCGATATCAACTGTCATTTCGAAGACGGCACTGGCTGCGGCTTCCCGGGCCCGACCCTGTACTCGTTCCTGTTCGAGCCGATCTTCGGTGACGCGGACAGCAACCTGTACTTCAACAAGACGATGCTCCTGGCCCTCCTGGGCTCGGTCATCATCGTCGGCTTCTTCTGGGCTGCGTTCCGGAAGCCGAAGGTCGTTCCCGGCAAGCTGCAGATGGTCGCCGAGGCGGGCTACGACTTCGTACGCCGCGGCATCGTCTACGAGACGCTCGGTAAGAAGGAAGGCGAGAAGTACGTCCCCTTCATGGTCGCGACGTTCTTCTTCGTCTGGATCATGAACCTGTGGTCGATCGTGCCGCTCGCCCAGTTCCCGGTGACCGCGGTCATCGCGTACCCGGCCGGTCTCGCCGCGATCATCTACGTCATGTGGATGTCGGTGACCTTCAAGCGCCACGGCTTCGTCGGCGGCTTCAAGAACCTCACGGGCTACGACAAGTCGCTGGGTGCGATCCTGCCGCTGGTCATGGTGATCGAGTTCTTCTCGAACGTCATCGTCCGGCCCTTCACGCACGCGGTCCGACTGTTCGCGAACATGTTCGCCGGTCACACCCTGCTGCTGCTGTTCACCATCGCCAGCTGGTACCTGCTGAACGGGATCGGCATCGCGTACGCGGGCGTCTCGTTCGTCATGGTGATCGTGATGACCGCATTCGAACTCTTCATCCAGGCTGTCCAGGCGTACGTCTTCGTCCTCCTGGCCTGCAGCTTCCTGCAGGGCGCAATCGCCGAGCACCACTGAGCGACCACCGCTCCCTGCAACCCCCCCGAATCGTCCGGTGGCCAACCCCCACCGGTCCATGAAAGAGAAGGAAGAACTGGCATGTCCCAGATCCTCGCTGCCGCCGAAGGCGTTACCGGCTCCCTCAGCTCCGTTGGCTACGGTCTCGCGGCCATCGGCCCCGGCGTCGGCGTCGGCATCATCTTCGGTAACGGCACCCAGGCGATGGCCCGTCAGCCCGAGGCCGCCGGTCTGATCCGCGCCAACCAGATCCTCGGCTTCGCCTTCTGTGAGGCGCTCGCCCTCATCGGTCTGGTCATGCCGTTCGTCTACTAAGACGAGCCCGACGACTAGTCCGTACCGACGAAAGGCACTGATGTGAACCTCCTGGTTCTGGCGGCCGAGGAGCCTAACAACCCCCTCTTCCCGCCGATCCCCGAGCTCGTCATCGGTCTGATCGCCTTCGTCATCGTCTTCGGTTTCCTCGCGAAGAAGCTCCTCCCGAACATCAACAAGGTTCTGGACGAGCGCCGCGAGTCGATCGAGGGCGGTATCGAAAAGGCAGAAGCCGCTCAGACCGAGGCCCAGAGCGTCCTGGAGCAGTACAAGGCCCAGCTCGCCGAGGCCCGGCACGAGGCCGCGCGCCTGCGCCAGGAAGCGCTGGAGCAGGGCACTGCGCTGAAGGAAGAACTGCGCGCAGAGGGCCAGCGGCAGCGTGAGGAGATCATCGCTGCCGGCCACGCCCAGATCGAGGCCGACCGCAAGGCCGCCTCTCAGGCGCTGCGTCAGGACGTGGGCAAGCTCGCCACCGACCTGGCCGGAAAGCTCGTCGGCGAGTCCCTTGAGGACCACGCCCGGCAGAGCCGCACGATCGACCGTTTCCTCAGCGAGCTCGAGGAGAAGGCCGAGGCCGCCCGATGAACGGAGCGAGCCGCGAGGCACTGGCCTCCGCGCGCGAGCGTCTCGACGCGCTGACGGACAACACGTCCGTCGACGCGGCGAAGCTCGCCGGTGAGCTGGCTGCCGTCACCGCGCTGCTCGACCGTGAGGTCTCGCTGCGTCGGGTCATCACGGACCCGGCGCAGTCCGGCGAGGCCAAGGCCGAGCTGGCCAACCGCCTGCTGGCGGGCCAGGTGGGCGGGGAAACCCTCGACCTGGTGTCCGGCATGGTCCGGTCCCGCTGGTCGCAGTCCCGCGACCTGGTGGACTCGCTGGAGCAGCTGGCGTCCACCGCCGACCTCACGGCGGCCCAGCAGGGCGGCGCGCTCGACGACGTCGAGGACGAGCTGTTCCGGTTCGGCCGGATCGTGTCCTCGAACACCGAGCTGCGCGCCGCGCTGACCGATCGGTCGGCCACCGTCGCCGCCCAGAGCCAGCTGCTGCGCAGCCTGCTCGGCGGCAAGGCGAACGCCGTCACCGAGCGTCTGGTCACGCGTCTCGTCACGCACCCGCGTGGACGTAGCCTGGAAGCGGGACTCGAGTCCCTCTCCGTGCTCGCCGCCGAGCGCCGCAACCGCATGGTCGCCACCGTGACCACCGCGGTTCCGCTCAGCGACGTGCAGAAGCAGCGTCTCGGCGCGGTGCTGGCCAAGCTGTACGGCCGCCAGATGCACCTGAACCTCGACGTGGACCCCACGGTCCTCGGCGGGATCGTGGTGCGAGTCGGCGACGAGGTCATCGACGGCACCATCGCGGACCGCCTTTCCGAGGCGTCCCGCCGCATGGCCGGCTGACCAGCCACCAATAGAACAACGCATTCCTAGCGGCCCGGTTGGGCCGTGCAGAACTTGCAGAAGATTCCTGGGGGTCACCCCCAGACCCCTAAGAAGCTTCAGGCCCAACAAGGAGAGCAGGGAACCCAGATGGCGGAGCTCACGATCCGGCCGGAGGAGATCCGGGACGCACTGGAGAACTTTGTCCAGTCGTACCAGCCGGACGCGGCCTCGCGCGAGGAGGTCGGAACGGTCAGCGTTGCCGGCGACGGCATCGCGAAGGTGGAGGGCCTGCCCTCCGCCATGGCGAACGAGCTGCTGAAGTTCGAGGACGGCACCCTCGGTCTCGCCCTCAACCTCGACGAGCGCGAGATCGGTGCGGTCGTCCTCGGCGAGTTCAGCGGTATCGAGGAGGGCCAGCCGGTGCAGCGCACCGGTGAGGTTCTCTCCGTAGGCGTCGGCGAGGGTTACCTCGGCCGCGTCGTCGACCCGCTCGGCAACCCGATCGACGGTCTCGGCGAGATCGCGACCGAAGGCCGTCGCGCCCTCGAGCTGCAGGCCCCGGGCGTCATGGTCCGTAAGTCGGTGCACGAGCCGATGCAGACCGGCTACAAGGCCATCGACGCGATGGTGCCGGTCGGCCGTGGTCAGCGTCAGCTGATCATCGGTGACCGTCAGACCGGCAAGACCGCTCTGGCCGTCGACACGATCATCAACCAGCGCGACAACTGGCGCTCGGGCGACGTGAACAAGCAGGTTCGCTGCATCTACGTCGCCATCGGCCAGAAGGGCTCGACCATCGCGTCCGTTCGCGGCGCCCTGGAAGACGCCGGCGCGCTCGAGTACACGACGATCGTCGCCGCCCCGGCGTCCGACCCGGCCGGCTTCAAGTACCTGGCGCCGTACACCGGCTCGGCCATCGGCCAGCACTGGATGTACGCCGGCAAGCACGTCCTGATCATCTTCGACGACCTGTCGAAGCAGGCCGACGCCTACCGCGCCGTGTCGCTGCTGCTGCGCCGCCCGCCGGGCCGTGAGGCCTACCCGGGTGACGTCTTCTACCTGCACTCCCGTCTGCTGGAGCGCTGCGCCAAGCTCTCCGACGACATGGGCGCCGGTTCGATGACCGGTCTGCCGATCGTCGAGACCAAGGCGAACGACGTGTCGGCGTTCATCCCGACCAACGTCATCTCCATCACCGACGGCCAGTGCTTCCTGGAGTCCGACCTGTTCAACGCGGGCCAGCGCCCGGCGCTGAACGTCGGCATCTCGGTCTCCCGTGTCGGTGGCTCGGCCCAGCACAAGGCCATGAAGCAGGTTTCCGGCCGTCTGCGCCTGGACCTGGCCCAGTACCGCGAGCTGGAGGCGTTCGCCGCCTTCGGTTCCGACCTGGACGCCGCGTCGAAGGCCTCGCTGGAGCGCGGCAAGCGTCTGGTCGAGCTGCTGAAGCAGGGCCAGTACCAGCCGATGCCCGTCGAGGAGCAGGTCGTCTCCGTCTGGGCCGGTACCACCGGCAAGATGGACGACGTCCCGGTCAACGACATCCGTCGCTTCGAGTCGGAGCTGCTGGAGCACCTGCGCCGCGAGCGCAAGGACCTCCTCACCTCCATCGCCGACGGCGGCAAGATGTCGGACGACACCCTGACGTCGATCGCGGACGCCATCGCCGGGTTCAAGCGCCAGTTCGAGACCTCGGACGGCAAGCTCCTGGGCGAGGACGCGCCGGCCGTCAACGTCTCCAAGTGACGACGGAAGGGACCTGACTCATGGGAGCGCAGCTCCGGGTCTACAAGCGTCGCATCCGTGCCGTCACGGCGACCAAGAAGATCACCAAGGCGATGGAGATGATCGCCGCCTCGCGCATCGTCAAGGCGCAGCGCAAGGTGGCGGCGTCGATGCCGTACGCGACCGAGCTCACCCGTGCGGTGACCGCGGTGGCGACCGGTTCGAACAACAGGCACGCCCTGACCACCGAGGTCGAGGCGCCGACCCGCGCCGCGATCCTGCTCATCACGAGCGACCGCGGTCTGGCCGGCGGCTACTCCTCGAATGCGATCAAGCAGGCGGAGCGGCTCACGGAGCGGCTCCGCGGTGAGGGCAAGGAGGTCGACACCTACATCGTCGGCCGCAAGGGTGTCGCCTACTACGGCTTCCGCGAGCGCAAGGTCGCGGAGTCGTGGACCGGCTTCACCGACAGCCCGGCTTACGCCGACGCCAAGCGCGTCGCGGCGCCGCTGATCGAGGCCATCCAGACGGACACGGCCGAGGGCGGCGTCGACGAGCTGCACATCATCTACACGGAATTCGTGTCGATGATGACGCAGAACGCGGTGGACGGCCGGATGCTGCCGCTCAGTCTCGACAAGGCAGAGGAGGAGACCGGCGCGAAGGGCGAGATCCTTCCGCTGTTCGACTTCGAGCCGTCGGCGGAGGACGTCCTCGACGCCCTGCTGCCGCGCTACGTCGAGAGCCGCATCTACAACGCACTGCTGCAGTCGGCCGCTTCCGAGCACGCCGCCCGCCGCCGCGCGATGAAGTCGGCTACCGACAACGCCGGAGACCTCATCAAGAGCCTCTCCCGGCTTGCCAACGCGGCCCGCCAGGCCGAAATCACCCAGGAAATCAGCGAGATCGTCGGTGGCGCGAGCGCCATGGCTGACGCGACCGCGGGGAGTGACAAGTAATGACGACCACTGTTGAGACGGCCGCCGCCACGGGCCGCGTCGCCCGGGTCATCGGCCCGGTCGTCGACGTGGAGTTCCCCGTCGACGCCATGCCCGAGATCTACAACGCGCTGAAGGTCCAGGTCGCCGACCCGGCCGAGGACGGCAAGCTCAAGACGCTGACCCTCGAAGTCGCCCAGCACCTGGGTGACGGCCTGGTCCGCACGATCTCGATGCAGCCCACCGACGGCCTGGTCCGCCAGGCCCCGGTGACCAACACGGGCGAGGGCATCACCGTCCCCGTCGGTGACTTCACCAAGGGCAAGGTGTTCAACACCCTCGGTGAGGTGCTGAACTACCCCGAGGCGAACGCCGAGGTCACCGAGCGCTGGCCCATCCACCGCAAGGCGCCTCGCTTCGACGAGCTCGAGTCGAAGACCGAGATGTTCGAGACCGGCGTCAAGGTCATCGACCTTCTCACCCCGTACGTCAAGGGTGGAAAGATCGGTCTGTTCGGTGGTGCCGGTGTCGGCAAGACCGTTCTGATCCAGGAAATGATCTACCGCGTCGCCAACAACCACGACGGTGTGTCGGTCTTCGCGGGCGTCGGTGAGCGTACCCGTGAGGGCAACGACCTCATCGAGGAAATGGCCGAATCGGGCGTCATCGACAAGACGGCGCTCGTCTTCGGCCAGATGGACGAGCCCCCGGGCACCCGTCTTCGCGTCGCGCTCGCCGGTCTGACCATGGCGGAGTACTTCCGCGATGTTCAGAAGCAGGACGTGCTCTTCTTCATCGACAACATCTTCCGTTACACCCAGGCCGGCTCCGAGGTCTCCACGCTGCTCGGCCGCATGCCGTCCGCAGTGGGTTACCAGCCGAACCTGGCTGACGAGATGGGTCTGCTGCAGGAGCGCATCACCTCGACCCGCGGTCACTCGATCACCTCGATGCAGGCGATCTACGTCCCCGCGGACGACCTGACCGACCCGGCGCCGGCCACCACCTTCGCCCACCTCGACGCGACGACGGTTCTTTCCCGTCCGATCTCCGAGAAGGGCATCTACCCGGCCGTGGACCCGCTGGACTCGACGTCCCGCATCCTCGACCCGCGGTACATCGCGGCGGACCACTACGCCACCGCGATGCGCGTCAAGGGGATCCTGCAGAAGTACAAGGACCTCCAGGACATCATCGCGATCCTCGGTATCGACGAGCTGGGCGAGGAGGACAAGCTCGTTGTCCACCGTGCCCGTCGCGTCGAGCGCTTCCTGTCGCAGAACACCCACGTCGCCAAGCAGTTCACCGGCGTGGACGGTTCGGACGTTCCGCTCGAGGAGTCGATCGTGGCGTTCAACGCGATCTGCGACGGTGACTACGACCACTTCCCCGAGCAGGCGTTCTTCCTGTGCGGTGGCATCGAGGACCTGAAGGCCAACGCCAAGGAGCTGGGCGTCTCCTGATCCGGTGCGCTCCTCGTGAGCGCATTCGGTTCGCAGGACCACGGAGAGGGGCGGGTGTGTCCCGTCCCTCTCCCCACGCCCATTAGAATTTGACCCAACACCCGGCTGAACCGCCGGGTGGTGACCCGAGGAGCCACCTTGGCTGCTGAGCTGCACGTCGAGCTGGTCGCGGCGGACCGCAATGTCTGGTCCGGCGAGGCCACCCTTGTTGTCGCCCGCACCACGTCCGGCGACATCGGCGTCATGCCCGGTCACCAGCCGCTTCTCGGTGTGCTGGAATCGGGCCCGGTGACCATCCGTACCAGCGAGGGCGGCACTGTCGTCGCCGCGGTGCACGGCGGATTCATCTCGTTCGCGGACAACAAGCTGTCCCTGCTGGCCGAGATCGCCGAGCTCGCGGACGAGATTGACGTCCAGCGGGCGGAGCGGGCACTGGAGCGCGCGAAGTCGGAGGCGGATGCCGCCGCCGAACGTCGCGCCGATGTCCGGCTGCGCGCGGTCACGGGGCACTGAGCCCCGTACCGAACAGGTTTGAGACCTCAGCCGCGGTCCGTTCCGGAATTTTCCGGAGCGGGTCGCGGCTGAGGCGATGCAGGGCCGCCCCCAGACTTGTCTGGTAGGGATAACAGTCGTGTGCGGTATTTCGATGAGCGAGGAGGTCGGTGAAGATGCTCCTCGCTCTGCTTGTGAGCGGCCTGGTCGTAGCCCTGGTGGTGATCGGGCTGTTTGTCTTCGGGCTGCGCCGCAGACTGATCCAGCGGTCCGGCGGGACCTTCGACTGCAGCCTGCGCTGGGGCGTGGCCGAGGAGCCGGACGTCTCCGGCAAGGGCTGGGTCTACGGGGTCGCCCGCTACGGCGGTGACCGGATCGAGTGGTTCCGGGTGTTCTCGTACTCGCCGCGGCCGCGCCGGGTGTTGGAGCGCTCCGCCATCGAGGTGCTGGCCCGCCGCGCCCCCGAGGGCGAGGAGGAGCTGGCGCTGCTGTCCGACGCCGTCGTGCTCGGCTGTTCCCATCGGGGGACCCGCCTGGAGCTGGCGATGAGCGACGACGCGCTGACCGGATTCCTGGCCTGGCTGGAGGCGGCGCCTCCCGGGCAAAGGGTGAACGTGGCGTAGCGGCACTCTCGTGGCATGGAGAAGCCGGGGAGACGGGGGCGGACCCGTCTCCCCGGCTTCCGTCTTTTACTGGAGACCGCTGCTGATCGCGCTCGCGAGCTCACCGTTGGCGGTGTCGCCGCTGAACTCCCAGAAGAAGGCGCCCTTGAGGCCCTGCTGCTTGGCCCAGGTCATCTTCCCGGCGATCGTGGCGGGGGTGTCGTAGCTCCACCAGTTGCTGCCGCACTTGGCGTAGGCCGTGCCGGCGACGGTGCCGGTGGAGGGGCAGCTGGTCTTGAGCACCTTGTAGTCCTCGATGCCCTGCTCGTACGTGCCGGGGGCCGGGCCGGTGGCCGCGCCGCCCGGGGTCGCCTGGGTGACGCCCGTCCAGCCGCGGCCGTAGAAGCCGATGCCGAGGTTGAGCTTGGACCCGGCGATGCCCTTGCCCTTGAGCTTGGTGACGGCGGCCTCGGAGTTGAAGCCGGCGATCGGGATGCCGGCGTACGAGGTGAGCGGGGAGTGCGGGGCGGTCGGGCCCTTGGCGTCCCACGCGCCGAAGAAGTCGTAGGTCATGACGTTGTAGAAGTCGACGTACTGGGCGGCGCCCGCGTAGTCGGCGAGGTCGAGCTTGCCGCCGTTGGAGCCGTCGGCGGAGATCGCGGCGGTGACCAGGTTGGAGCTGCCGAACTTGCCGCGCAGCGCCGACATCAGGGTCTTGAAGGAGGCGGCCCCGCTGGTGTCGCAGGACAGGCCGCAGGCGTTCGGGTACTCCCAGTCGATGTCGATGCCGTCGAAGACGTCGGCCCAGCGCGGGTCCTCGACCAGGTCGTAGCAGGACTGGGCGAAGGCGGCGGGGTTGGCGGCGGCCTGTCCGAAGCCGCCGGACCAGGTCCAGCCGCCGAAGGAGTACAGGACCTTGATGTTCGGGTACTTCTTCTTCAGCTGGCGCAGCTGGTTGAAGTTGCCCGCGACCGGCTGGTCCCAGGTGTCGGCGACACCCGAGACGCTGGAGGAGGCGTCGTAGGTCTTCTGGTAGTCGGCGTACGCGTCACCGATCGTGCACTTGCCGCCCTGGACGTTGCCGAAGGCGTAGTTGATGTGCGTGATCTTGGCCGCGGAGCCGGAGGTGACCAGGTTCTTCACGTGGTAGTTGCGCTGGTAGACGCCCCAGTCGGTGAAGTAGCCGAGCTTGACGGCGGCGCCCGGGTTGCCGGGGTCGCCCGGGTCGGTGGTGCCGCCGGTGGTGGTCACCGAGAGGGCGCCGGAGAAGGGCCCGGTCTGGTCGACGGTGTCGCGGGCGACGACCGTGTAGCTGTACGTCGTGCCCTTGGTCAGGCCCGAGTCGGTGTACGAGGGGGTCGTGACGGTGGCGATCTTGACGCCGCCGCGGTGGACGTCGTAGTTCTTGACGCCCTTGTCGTCGGTGGCCGCGGCCCAGCCGAGGGTCACGCCGGTGTCGGTGACGCCGCTGGCCGTGGGGGTGCCGGGGGCGCCGGGCGGGTTGTCGGTGGGCGTGGTGCCGCCGTCGCAGGAGCCGCCGTTGACCTTGCAGCCGCTGGGGGCGCCGGGGCCGGCGCCGTTGAAGCCGAAGCTGATGCTGGCGCCCGGGGAGAGGGTGCCGTTCCAGCCGACGTTTTTGCCGGTCCAGTGGGTGCCCGAGCTGGTGACGGTGGCGTCCCAGGCCGAGGTGACGCTGGTGCCGGCGGGGTAGTCCCACTCCACGGTCCAGCTGGTGAGGGTGGTGGTGCCGGTGTTCTTCACCGTCCACTTGCCTTCGAAGCCGGAGCCCCAGTCGGACACCTTGGTGTAGGCCGCCGTCGCCGACGCGGCGGCTTCGGCGGGTCCGGCGAGGGCCACCAGTGCGGCGACGGGCAGGGACAGACAGGCCACGGCCGCGGCCACTTTGCGGAACAGTCTTACGCGTCGTGGGGGTGCTGTGCTCAAGGGTGCTCCTCCGTAGGTCCGTCGCGGCCGTGGGGCCGACCGCGACATGGGGGTGGGACCTGCGCCGCCCGTGAGCACGCTTTGTCATGGCACGCTCACCACAGTGTTGCGGTGAGAGTAGAAAGGTCTGGACCAAGCGTCAAGAGGTCCAGACCTCCCGGCAGATACGACCCCAGCGCCGCTCCAGCGACCGCCGAACCGCCGCCAACGGCCGCCCCTAGAGGTCGAGTTCCTGCGCCAGCACCGCCGCCTGCAACCGGCTGCGCAGCTCCAGCTTCCCCAGCAGCCTGCTGACGTGCGTCTTCACCGTCGCCTCCGCCATCTCCAGGCGCACCGCGATCTCCGCGTTCGCCAGCCCCTCGCCCAGAGCGCCCAGCACCTCCCGCTCCCGCCGGGTCAGCGAGGCCACCGCCGCGGCCGTCGCCTCGGGGACGGGAGCCCGCACGGCCGCCCGCGGAGCCGCGAACTCGGCGATCAGCCGACGGGTCACCGCCGGGGCGATCAGACCCTCCCCGCGCGCGACGGTCCGCACCGCCTCGATCAGCTCCGCCGCGTCCGCGTTCTTCAGCAGGAAGCCCGCCGCGCCCGCCCGCAGCGCCCCGAACACGTACTCGTCCAGGTCGAAGGTGGTCAGCACCAGGACGTCCGCCAGCCCCTCCGCGACCACCTGGCGGGTCGCCGAGACCCCGTCGAGCCGTGGCATCTGCACGTCCATGAGCACCAGGTCGGGCCGCAGCTCCCGGGCCAGGCGCACCGCCTCCTCGCCGTCCGCCGCCTCACCCGCCACCTCGATGTCGCCCGCGCTGCGCAGGATCAGCACCAGCCCGGCCCGTACCGCGTTCTGGTCCTCCGCCACCACGACCCGGATCGTCATTCGCGCACCGCCTTCTCCTGCGCGGGCAGCGCCGCGCGCACCCGCCACACCGATCCGGCGGGCCCGGCCGGGCCCGCCGAGAACTCCCCGCCGAGCAGCTCCGTCCGCTCCCGCATGCCGATCAGCCCGGCCCCGGAGCCGGGGGCCCGGGGGCCGGAGCGGTCCCCGTGCGGGGAGTCCACCTGGACGGTCAGCATCCCCCCTCCGGTCCGGCCGCGGGTCAGGCGGACCGTGACCGTGCCCGGGACGGCGTGCTTGAGGGCGTTGGTCAGCGACTCCTGCGCGATCCGGTACGCCGCCAGCTCCACCGGGGCCGGCAGCGGCTCGCCGGGCGGCCGGTCGTCGTGGAGTACGAATTCCAGCCCGCTCGCGGAGCCGTTCGTACGGGCCTGCCCGAGCAGGGCGTCCAGCCCGTCGAGCGAGGGCACGGCCGCCGCTTCCTGCTCGGCGCCCGCCTCGCGCAGCAGTCCGATCAGCCGGCGCATTTCGGCCAGGCCCTGAACGCTGTTCTCCCGGATCACCCCGAGCGCCTCGCGGCTCGTCGCGGGGGAGTCGATGGTGAGCGCCGCGGTGGAGTGGATGGCGATGGCCGACAAGTGGTTGGCCACCATGTCGTGCAGCTCGCGGGCCATCCGGGCGCGCTCGGCGACCACGGCCTGGGCCCGGTCCATCTCGGCCAGCAGGGTGGTCTGCTGGGCACGCAACCGGGCGGCCACGGTGGCCTCGCGCTGGTTGCGCAAGGTGGCGCCGGTCAGGGCCGGGCCGAAGCTGACGATGCCGGTGATCACGCCGATCAGGAGCGCCTGCGGGGTGCGCAGCCAGGCCACGGCCGCGATCGTGACCGCCACCGTGACCAGCCCGGTGCTGACGGGGAGCCGGCGGGCCATGGCGGGTTTGCCGTAGACCACGGCCGCGTACATCAGGTCCGTGAAGATCAGGACGGTGGCCAGATTTCCCACCGTGAACTGGTCCGCGATCACCCCGACGGTGCCGATGGCCACGGCGACGCGGGGAGCGGAGCGGCGCACCAGTTCCAGGACGGCCAGCACGGACAGCGGGACCAGGGCGGCCCAGTCGGGGAGCAGGTTCCGGCCGCCGTTGGAGTAGACCCCCAGGCCCCACAGAACGAGGCCGGCGAGCGGACTGGCCACGGCGAGCAGCACGTCGTGGCGGTGGGGGCGGGGGAGGGTCACGGCACCATCCAACACGGTGCGAGCGGCCGGGGCCTCGGCGCGGAAGGTGAACCCGCGGCCCCGCCGGTACATCGAAGGATGCAGTCGCGTTCCCCGTCGGCGACGACGAAAGGCCGCGAAAGCGCCGCCAGGGTGGAAGGGAGCCGAAAGGAGACTCCCGTGATCGTCACGTTGGTCATCGCCTGCGAGGCCGGGTTCTGGCTGCTGCTGGCCGGCGGGCTGGCCCTGCGCTACCTCGCGAGGATGCCCCGGGCCGGCGCCGCACTGCTGCTGTGCGAACCGGTACTGGAGCTGGTCCTGCTGATCGCCACGGTGATCGACCTCAAGAACGGGGCCGAGCCGGACTGGAAGCACGGCCTGGCCGCCGTCTACATCGGCTTCTCGGTGGGCCTGGGCCGCCACACGATCCGCTGGGCCGACGCCCAGGTCGCGTACCGCTTCTTCGGCGGGCCGCCGCCGCCGAGGACACCGGCCGGCGGCACGGCCCGAGCGGTCCACGAGTGGAAGACCGCGGGCCGGTGGTCGCTGGCGGCAGGGGTCGCCCTGGCGCTGCTCCAGGGCGCGATCTGGTACGTCGGATCGGACGCCGGCGTGGGCTCGCTGCGCGCGTGGCAGCACAAGATGCTGGTGGTGATCGGCGTCAACCTGGCGATCGCCGTCTCCCACACCCTCTTCCCGAAGCGCATCGAAGAGGCCCGGGCCCGCGGGCCGCTGAGGTGATCCCCGGGGTCAGCGCTCGCCGCCCGGCACCCACAGCACGTCCCCGACCTCCTTGTTGGCCGTGCGCGCCAGGATGAACAGGAGGTCGGAGAGGCGGTTGAGGTAGGTGGCGGTGAGCGGGTTCATCACCTCTCCGTGCACCTCCAGCGCCGCCCACGTCGAGCGCTCGGCGCGCCGGACCACCGTGCAGGCCTGGTGGAGCAGGGCCGCGCCGGGGGTGCCGCCGGGCAGGATGAAGCTGCGGAGCTTCTCCAACTGCTCGTTGAAGGCGTCGCAGTCGGCCTCCAGCCTGTCGATGTAGAACTGCTCGACGCGCAGGGGCGGGTACTGCGGCTCCTCCACCACCGGGGTGCACAGGTCGGCTCCGACGTCGAACAGGTCGTTCTGCACCCGGACCAGGACTTTCACGACCTCCTGCGGCAGCGAGCCGAGGGCGATCGCCGTCCCGATGGCCGCGTTGGCCTCGTTGGCGTCGGCGTACGCGGAGATGCGCAGGTCGGTCTTCTGCGTACGGCTCATGTCGCCCAGGGCGGTCGTGCCCTTGTCGCCGGTGCGGGTGTAGATGCGCGTGAGGTTCACCATGCGGCCAGCGTAGTGCGGGCCAACTGCGGGCCTCCGGCGCACTGCTGGGCCGTACCAGTGTGATGTCCGTCATCTGAGACGTGACGCGTGTTACTTCGAGGTCACACCGCCCCTCACGGACGCTAGTCTCCGCCGGAGAGGCCCACGCGACCGGGCTTTGTCGAGGCGGGGCCGCACTGGGGCCGCGCCGTATCGAGGCTGTGCCATATCAAGAACGTGGGGTGTGCAGTGGCTGGGAAGCTTGCCGTCATCGGTGCCGGTCTGATGGGTTCCGGTATCGCTCAGGTCTCCGCTCAGGCGGGTTGGGACGTCGTGCTGCGCGATGTCACCGACGCCGCGCTGACCCGGGGCACCGACGGGATCAAGGCCTCGTACGACAAGTTCGTCTCCAAGGGCAAGCTGACCGCCGAGGACGCCGAGGCGGCGCTCGCCCGGATCACCACGACCACCGACTTCGACGCGGTCGCCGACGTCGACATCGTCGTCGAGGCCGTCTTCGAGAAGCTCGACGTCAAGCACGACATCTTCCGCACCCTGGACGAGCTGGTGCGCGAGGACACGGTCCTCGCCTCCAACACCTCCGCCATCCCGATCACCAAGATCGCGGCCGTGACGAAGCGCCCCGAGCGGGTCGTCGGCGCGCACTTCTTCTCGCCCGTCCCGATGATGCAGCTGTGCGAGCTGGTACGCGGCTACAAGACGAGCGACGAAACCCTCGCCACCACGCGGGCGTTCGCTGAGTCCGTCGGCAAGACCTGCATCGTCGTCAACCGTGACGTCGCAGGCTTCGTGACGACCCGTCTGATCTCGGCGCTGGTCGTCGAGGCCGCGAAGCTGTACGAATCGGGCGTGGCCTCCGCGGAGGACATCGACATCGCCTGCAAGCTCGGCTTCGGGCACGCCATGGGGCCGCTGGCCACCGCCGACCTCACCGGCGTCGACATCCTGCTGCACGCCACCAGCAACATCTACACCGAGTCGCAGGACGAGAAGTTCGCGCCGCCGGAGCTGATGCGCCGGATGGTGGACGCGGGTGACCTCGGCCGCAAGAGCGGGCAGGGCTTCTACAAGCACTGAGCGCGCCGTTCGAATGTCGTCACCCCTCCGGGTGAATTAGGTATCGGTTCGCTCACGGTCGGCAACTTCCCTGCCCCCGAGGCAGTCAGTTGCAGTGAGAGTTGCCGACCACGGACCAGTCGGACCATACGTACGCAGTACCGCCGGGAGCACACATGCACATCAGGGGCGACCACGCCGAACTCGCTGTCGGGGGCCGCCTCGACGTGCGCAGCGCGGCGGACGCCCGTACGGCCCTGCACACCGCCCTCGACGACGGCCACGGCGACCTCGTGCTGGACCTCACCGGGCTCGACTCCTGGGACGCGACCGGCCTCGGCGTCATCATGGGCGCCCACCGCCGGGCCGGGCGCACCGGCCGGCGGCTCGTCCTGCGCGGGGTGCCCCCGCAGATGCAGCGGCTGCTCGTGGCCACCCGGCTGCACCGGATCCTCGCGATCGAGGGCGGCCTGGAAGCGGAGTCCCTCCCGCGCGTGTGACCCGCGGCCGGGTTTCCTGCGGAAACGTAACGTTCCTGCGGAGAAGGCCCCCGACGGTTCCCGCGCGCCCGGCCACGGTCTAGGGTTCGGGCGGAAACCGGACCAGTACAGCGGTGTGTGCGAAGGCCGGACGGAACGACGGCGACGACGCGCGGCGCGATCGGGGGACTGGCCCATGGACCACACGCAGGTGCACACGGATCCGGCGGAGCAGCCCGCGCGGGTGGTCACGCTGACCGCCGGCGACTTCACGCTCACCGTGAACCCCGTCGACGGCAGCGAGATCGAGCCGCACCGGCCCGGCGCCGCCACCGGCCGTCCCGCCAAGCGCACCGCCGCCGACCGTGCCGCGCGCGGGGCGGCCGTCCGGCCCCCCGCCGCGCCGC
>NZ_JBHWVM010000088.1:0-33127 GCF_042736805.1 Streptomyces sp. NPDC060031 | reverse complement strand
CCCCCCCGCCCCCCCCCCCCCCCCGGCGCCCCGTCGTGTTCTCAGACCCCGGCCAGCAGCTTGCGGAGCAGGCCGGTGAGCACCTCTGCCTCCGCGTCGCCCAGCCCGGCGAGCGCGGAGCGCTGTACCTCCAGGCCGGCGGAGACGGCCTCGTCGATGAGCGCGAGCCCGCGGTCGGTGATGGTCACCTGGAGCCCGCGCCGGTCGTGCGGATCGGGCTTGCGGCACAGCAGCCCGGCCTTCTCCAGCTTGTCCAGACGCCCCGTCATGCCGCCCGTGGTGAGCATCAGCGTGGCCGACAGCTGCCGGGGTGAGAGCGTGTACGGCTCGCCGGAGCGGCGCAGGGTGGCCACGACGTCGAACTCCCCGCGCGAGATGCCGAAGCGGGCGTAGGTCCGGTCCATCGCGTCGCCCATGGCCTTGGCGATCCGGTAGATCCGCCCGAAGACGGCCATGGGGGCCGTGTCCAGGTCGGGGCGCACCGCGTACCACTGGGCGGTGATCGCGTCGACGGCGTCCTTCTGGTCGTTCATGGCTGGAGTATCCGGCTTCCACTCGGTCGTTCGCAAGAAAGTAGCTTGCTGGAAAGCAGCTTAGTGCTAAGCTGCTTTCCAGCAAGCTACCACTGAGGGGGGCGTCGTGAAGCCGACGAGCTGGTCCACAGCCCCTCCGGCGGCGCCCTGTCGGTCTGCGCCGCCCCCGAAGCCGTCCGCGGCCGCTACCTGGCCACCTACCAGCTGTCCTACTCGCTGGCCAGCGCCCTCGCCCCCTCCCTCTTCACCGCTCTGCTCGCCGTCGACGGCCGCCTGCCCTGGGCCGTGCTCACCGTCGCCGCCCTCGGCTCCGCACTGGCGCTGGTCCGGCTGGAGCCGCACCTGCCCGTCGGCGCCGTGCACACCGAGCCGCCGGCCGCCGCCCCGCGCCCGCCGGTGCCCGTCGCGGCCTGAGCCGCCGTCCGGTCCCGAGTTCCTCACCTGCCCGAGGAGTCACCCGCCATGAAACGCCTCGCCACCGTCGCCCTGACCGCCCTGGCCCCGATCTCCTGGGGCTCCACGTACGCCGTGGCCTCCGAACTGCTGCCGCCCGACCGGCCTCTGTTCACCGGCGTCATGCGCGCCCTGCCCGCCGGACTGCTGCTCACGGCCCTCTCCCGCACCCTGCCCAAGGGCGAGTGGTGGTGGAAGTCCGCCGTCCTGGGCGCGCTCAACATCGGCGCCTTCTTCCCGCTGCTGTTCCTCTCCGCCTACCGGCTGCCCGGCGGCGTCGCGGCCGTACTGGGCTCCGCGGGCCCCCTGTTCGTCGTGGGACTCGCCGCCCTCCTGCTGGGCGAGCGGGCCCGGCTGCGGACCGTGCTCGCCGCCGTCGTGGGGGCGCTCGGCGTCAGCATGGTCGTCCTGACCGCCCAGGCCCAGCTCGACCTCGTCGGCATCGTCGCCGGAGTCGTCTCCTCCGCCTCCATGGGCGCCGGCACCGTCATGACCAAGCGCTGGGGGCGCCCCGAAGGCGTCGGCCCGCTCGCCATGACCGGCTGGCAGCTCACCGCCGGCGGGCTGATCATCATCCCGATCGCCGCCCTGGTCGAAGGGGCGCCGCCCGCGCTCGACGGCAAGGCCTTCCTCGGCTACGGCTACATGATGCTGATCAACACCGGCATCGCGTACTGGCTCTGGTTCCGCGGCATCGGCCGGCTCACCGCCACCTCGGTCACCCTGCTCTCGCCGATGTCCCCGCTGACCGCCGCCGTCATCGGCTGGGCCGCCCTGGGGCAGGCGCTCACTCCGGTGCAGCTGGTGGGCATGGCGATCGCCTTCGGCGCCACGCTCGCGGGTCAGCTGACGATGGGCGCGCCCCGGCCGCCGAAAGCCGAACCGTTCAGTTCTACTGAAGAGAATGATCGAAACATTTCGATGGACCTGACGGATGAGCGGGTGCGACGGTAGGGCCCACGACCTGCCAGACCGACCCCGAGGGGGAGACGCACAGTGGCCGTCATGGACCGCGCCCGTACCGTTTCGCAAGCCGAGCCCACCGCCCGGGGCACGGGGAAGAAGGGGACCGCCGGACTCGGCGTGCTCCTCGCCCTCCTCGCGACGGTCATCTGGTCCGGCAGCTTCGTCGCCACCCGGGGGATGGCCGACACCGTCCCGCCCGTCCAGGCCGTCTTCTGGCGCTGGATCATCGCCACCCTCGCCGTCGCCCCCTTCGCCGCCCGGCAGGCCTGGCAGCAGCGGGCCCTGATCCGGCGGCACCTCGGATTCATCGCCCTCGCCACGCTGTTCGGCGTCACCCTCTACAACACGCTGGTCCACCAGGCCGGTCTGACCACCTCCGCCGCCAACATGGGCATGATCATGGCCGCCTCGCCGGTCATGCTGGCCCTGTACGGCCGCCTCGGCGGCGAACGGCTCGGCGCCCGGCGCACCTTCGGGCTCGTGCTCGCCGCCCTCGGCGTGCTGCTGCTGGTCGGGGACGGCTCGCTCGGCTTCGACTTCGGCGCCGGCGACCTGTGGATGTTCGGCGCCGCGCTGTCGTTCGCCACGTACAGCGCGCTGCTCAAGCGCAAGCCCGCCGAACTGGGCGGCCTGGCCTTCCTGATCACCACCTTCGTCCTCGGCGCGCTGATGCTGGCCCCCGCGTACGCCGTGTCCCTCACCGTCCAGGGCGGCTTCGAGGCCACCACGGGCACGGTCGGACCGCTGCTCTACGTGGGGGTCTTCTCCTCCGCCGTCGCCTTCTTCGCCTGGAACAAGGCCGTCTCGGTCATCGGCGCCGCCCGCGCCGGGGTCGTCTACTACCTCCAGCCGGTCTGCGTCGCGGGCCTCGGCTTCCTCCTCATCGGCGAGCAGACCGGTCCGGCGCAGCTGCTGTGCATGGCGCTGATCCTGGGCGGCGTGGGGCTCGGTGCCCGGCGGTAGGTTCGGGCCCATGACCGAGTGGGACATCAAGAAGCTGCGGATCCTGCGGACCCTCGCCGAGCGGGGGACCGTGACCGCGACGGCCGAGGCGCTGCACCTGACGCCCTCGGCCGTTTCGCAGCAGCTGACCAACCTGGCCCGGCAGCTGGGGGTCCCGCTCCTGGAGGCGCAGGGCCGCCGGGTCCGGCTCACGGCCGCCGCCCACCTGGTCCTGCGGCACGCGGAAGCGGTGTTCGCGCAGCTGGAACGGGCCGACGCGGAGCTGGCCGGGTACCTCGGGGGAGAGGCGGGGGAGGTGCGGGTCGGGGCCTTCTCCACCGCCGTGCCGGCGCTGGTGGTCCCCGCCGTGGCAGAACTGCGCCGCACCCACCCCCGGGTGGAGGTACGGGTCCGGGAGACCGAGGCGGCGGAATCGTACGAGCTGCTGTCCGCCGGGGGCGTGGACCTCGCGCTGTCCCTGGCGGCGCACGCCCCGACCGCGCGGGACGCGCGGTTCACCCGGGTCACGCTGATGGAGGACCCGCTGGACGTGGCCCTGCCGCCGGACCATCCGCTGGCCGCCGCGCCGGACTTGCGGCTGGCGGACCTGTCCCGGGACCCGTGGATCTACGGGGGCAGCGGCCCCTGGTCGGAGATCGCCCGGGGCGCGTGCGAGGCGGCGGGCTTCGTCCCGGAGCAGGCGCACTCGGCGTCCGGCTGGACCGCGATCCTGGCGATGGTGGGCGCGGGGATGGGGGTCGCCCTCGTCCCGCGCATGGTGTCGAGCCGGGCCCCGGGGGTGGCGGTGCGCGTGCTGTCCCACGACCGCCCGACGCGGCACGTCATCGCGGCGATCCGCCGCGGCGCCGAGTCCGGCCCCGCCGTCTCCCACGTCCTCGCGGCCCTGAGCGCGGCCGCGTCCGCCCGCGACTAGCCGCTGCGCGGAGCCGCTCCCCGGGCGCCGCCCGCACCCACTGGGGCGGAGCCCCCCGTAGGGCTCCCGGGCGGGGGGTGGACCCCCGCCCGGGAGCCGGGCGTCAGGCCCCAGCGGCAGCCGCGTCGGCCGACTGGGCCCGCAGCGCACGCTCGACGCCCGCGCGGGACTCCGACACCAGACGCCGCAGCGCCGCGTTCGGCTCGGCCGCGGCCAGCCACGCGTCCGTCGCCGCCAGGGTCTCCTCGGAGACCATCAGCGACGGGTACAGCCCCACCGCGATCTGCTGCGCGATCTCGTGGCTGCGGCTGTCCCACACCCCCTTGACCGCCGCGAAGTACTTCTCCGCGTACGGCGCGAGCAGCTCCCGCTGGTCGGTCTGGACGAAGCCGCCGATCACGGCCTCCTGCACCGCGTTCGGCAGCGAGTCGCCCTCGACGACCGAGGCCCACGCCTCGGCCTTGGCCGCCGCCGTCGGCCGCGCGGCCCGCGCGGTCGCCGCGTGGCGCTCGCCCGCCGCCGTCGCGTCCCGCTCCAGCTCCGCCGCGATGGCCGCCTCGTCGCTGACGCCCGTCGCGACGAGGCGCTCCAGGAACGCCCACCGCAGCTCGGTGTCGACGGCCAGGCCCTCGACCTCCACGGAGCCGTCGAGCAGACCCGACAGGTACGCCAGCTGCTCCTCGGTACGGGCCGTCGCCGCGAACGCGCGCGCCCACGCCAGCTGGTGGTCCCCGCCCGGCTCGGCCGCACGCAGGTGCTCCAGCGTGGCCTCCGTCCAGGTGGCCAGCCCCTGCTCCCGCCACGCCGGGTCGGCGTACAGGTCGATGGCCAGCTTCACCTGGCGGTGCAGCGACTGGACGACGCCGATGTCCGACTCCTTGCCGATGCCGGACAGCACCAGTGCGAGGTAGTCGCGGGTGGCGAGTTCCCCGTCGCGGGTCATGTCCCACGCCGAGGCCCAGCACAGCGCCCGCGGCAGCGACTCGGTGAAGTCGCCCAGGTGCGCGGTGACGTTCGCCAGCGAGACCTCGTCGAGGCGGACCTTCGCGTACGACAGGTCGTCGTCGTTCAGCAGCACGACGGCCGGGCGCGGCCGCCCGACGAGCGCGTCCACCGGGGTCAGGTCGCCGTCGATGTCCAGCTCGACGCGGTCGGTGCGGACGAGGCGCCCGTCCTGGAGGTCGTACAGGCCGACCGCGATCCGGTGCGGCCGCAGCGTCGGCTCGCCCTTGGCGCCGGCCGGCAGCGCCGGGGCCTCCTGGCGGACCGCGAACGCGGTGACGACACCGTCCTCGTCGGTGGTGATCTCCGGGCGCAGGATGTTGATGCCGGCCGTCTCCAGCCATGCCTTCGACCAGGCGGTCAGATCGCGGCCCGAGGTCTCCTCAAGGGCGCCGAGCAGGTCGGACAGGCGCGTGTTGCCGTACGCGTGCGCCTTGAAGTACGCCTGCACGCCCTTGAAGAAGGCGTCCGTGCCGACGTAGGCGACGAGCTGCTTGAGCACCGAGGCGCCCTTGGCGTACGTGATGCCGTCGAAGTTGACCAGGACGTCGTCCAGGTCGCGGATGTCGGCCATGATCGGGTGCGTGGAGGGCAGCTGGTCCTGCCGGTACGCCCAGGTCTTCATGGAGTTGGCGAAGGTGGTCCACGCGTGCGGCCACTTCGAGCCCTCCGCGTACGCCTGGCAGGCGATCGACGTGTACGTGGCGAACGACTCGTTCAGCCACAGGTCGTTCCACCACTCCATGGTGACGAGGTCGCCGAACCACATGTGGGCGAGCTCGTGCAGGATCGTCTCCGCCCGCACCTCGTACGCCGCGTCCGTCACCTTCGAGCGGAAGACGTACTGGTCGCGGATGGTGACCGCGCCCGCGTTCTCCATCGCGCCCGCGTTGAACTCCGGGACGAAGAGCTGGTCGTACTTGGCGAAGGGGTAGTCGTACGCGAACTTCTCCTGGAACCAGTCGAAGCCCTGCCGCGTCACGTCGAAGATCGCGTCCGCGTCGAGGAACTCGGCGAGGGACGGCCGGCAGTAGATGCCGAGCGGCACGGACTGTCCGTCCCGGCCCTCGTACGAGCTGTGCACCGCGTGGTACGGCCCGACGATCAGGGCGGTGATGTACGAGGAGATGCGCGGGGTCGGCTCGAAGGCCCACACCCGGTCCTTCGGCTCAGGCGTCGGGGAGTTCGAGATGACCGTCCAGCCCTCGGGGGCCGTCACGGTGAACCGGAACGTCGCCTTCAGGTCGGGCTGCTCGAAGCTGGCGAACACGCGCCGCGCGTCCGGCACCTCGAACTGGGTGTACAGGTAGGCCTGCTGGTCCACCGGGTCCACGAAGCGGTGCAGGCCCTCGCCGGTGTTGGTGTACGCGCAGTCCGCGACGACGCGGAGCTCGTTGGCCCCGGCCTCCAGGTGCTTCAGCGCGATGCGGGAGTCCCGGAACACGGCGGCGACGTCGAGCGCCTTGCCGTTCAGGACCACCTCGTGGACCGCGGGCGCGACCAGGTCGATGAAGGTCTCGGCGCCGCCCTCGGCCGAGTCGAAGCGCACGGTGGTCTCGGACCGGTAGGTCCCGCCCTCCTGTGCCCCACTGAGATCGAGCTCGATCTCGTAGGAGTCGACGGTGAGCAGCTTCGCCCGCTGCTGCGCTTCTTCACGGGTCAGGTTCGTGCCAGGCACGCGTTCATCTCCTTTGATGGTGACGTTGCCCCGCCATCCTTCCACGCGGTCGGCGTCACCGCGTCGGAGTAATCCACGGGCGAACGCGACGTCCGATTCCTGCCAGCCGCACCGGCCCCGCACCGGCACCCTGGACCCATGACCACCGTGACACGCCACACCGTGCTCCCCATCGCCCCCGACGCCCTCGCCGGGCTGAGGGCCCGTGACGACGCCGGGCGCGAGTGCGTCCCGTACGAGGACGCCGAGGGCGGCGCACCGCTGCGCTGCTGCCTGCGCCACAGCCGGCCCGGCGAGCGGATCGCGCTCGTCTCGTACGCACCCCTGCGGCGCTGGGCCGCCGCGACCGGCGCGCGGCCGGGCGCGTACGACGAGCAGGGGCCCGTCTTCGTCCACGCCGAGGACTGCGGCGGACCGGCCCGCGGCCGGGGATACCCGTTCGCCCGGCCCGGTGTGCAGCGCACCGCCCGGCGCTACAGCGCTCGCGGGCACATCCTCGGCGGCCGCGTCCTGACCCTCGGCGAGGACCCCGGCACGGAGCTCGGGCAGGCCCTGGACGAGGCCTTCGCCGATCCGGAGGTCGCCCTCGTGCACCTGCGGGCCGCCGAGTTCGGCTGCTTCCTCTACGAGGTCCGCCGCCCGTGACGCGCCGAGGGGCGGCGCCTGACGGCGCCGCCCCTCGGTCGTGCGATCAGCGGGATCAGCCGCGCAGCTCCTCGGCCACGAGCTCGGCGATCTGCACCGCGTTCAGTGCCGCGCCCTTGCGCAGGTTGTCGTTCGAGAGGAACAGCGAGAGGCCGTTCTCGGCGGTCTCGTCGGCGCGGATGCGACCCACGTACGAGGCGTCCTTGCCGGCCGCCTGGAGCGGGGTCGGGATCTCGGACAGCTCCACGCCCGGGGCGTCCTTCAGCAGCTCGAACGCGCGCTCCACGCTCAGCGGGCGCTCGAAGCGGGCGTTGATCTGGAGGGAGTGGCCCGAGAAGACCGGCACGCGCACGCAGGTGCCCGACACCTTGAGCTCCGGGATCTCCAGGATCTTGCGGGACTCGTTGCGGAGCTTCTGCTCCTCGTCGGTCTCGAAGGAGCCGTCGTCCACGATCGAGCCCGCCAGCGGGATGACGTTGAAGGCGATGGGCCGCTTGTAGACGGCCGGCTCCGGGAAGTCCACCGCGCCGCCGTCGAAGGTCAGCTGGTCGGCGGCCTCGGAGACCGCGCAGGCCTGGGTGCGCAGCTCGGCGACGCCCGCGAGGCCCGAGCCGGAGACGGCCTGGTAGGTGGTGGCGACGAGCGCGGTCAGACCGGCCTCGTCGTGGAGCGGGCGCAGCACCGGCATCGCGGCCATGGTGGTGCAGTTCGGGTTCGCGATGATGCCCTTGGGGCGGTTCTTGATCGCGTGCGGGTTGACCTCGGAGACGACGAGGGGGACCTCGGGGTCCTTGCGCCAGGCGGAGGAGTTGTCGATCACGACGGCGCCCTGCGCGGCGACCTTCTCGGCGAGGGCCTTGGAGGTGGCGCCGCCGGCCGAGAAGAGCACGATGTCCAGGCCGGAGTAGTCGGCCGTGGAGGCGTCCTCGATGGTGATCTCCCGGCCCTGCCACTCGAGCGTCGAGCCCGCGGAGCGGGCAGAGGCGAACAGCCGCAGCTCGTCCACCGGGAACTTCCGCTCGGCCAGGATGCCGCGCATGACTCCGCCGACCTGTCCGGTGGCTCCGACGATTCCGACCCTCACGGTGACTCCTTTGGTACGTACGACGCGGGCGCGCGTGGAGCCATCATGCGTTCGACCCCACGAGGCTTGTCCAATCCATTGTCCGAGGAACGGACGGTGTCCTGAATGCGAACCCCCGTGACGAGTCCGTGACGGGCGTGTTGCACCGCCCCCGAACCTCCGTTTTGCCTGGTCGCGGCCGGTTAGCGTCCGGTCTGTCGTGCCCGCTATCCGGACACGGCCGTCCGACATTCGTACTTGGGGAGGAACACCGTGCGCGCCATCCGCCACCGCCGCCGGTCCATACCGGCGCTCGCCGCACTCGCGGCCGCCGCCGTCGCCGCACCCGTACTGCTGACCGCCACCGCCACCCCGGCGGCCGCACATCCGCGCGAGTCCCGGCTCGCCAAGGAGCTGGTCGAGGAGGTCTCCGCGCGCGGTGCCTACCGCCACCTGGCGAAGTTCCAGCAGATCGCCGACGCCAACGGCGGGAACCGGGCCGCCGGCACGCCCGGCCACGCGGCTTCCGCGGCCTACGTCCACGACACGCTGAAGAAGGCCGGCTACCAGGTCTCGTACCAGGACTTCGACATCTACGAGGCGCACACGAAGACCGAGAGGACCACCGTCCTCGGCCCCGACACCCGCGACCTGGCCACCGCCGCCTTCACCTTCACCCGGTCCACCCCGGCCGGCGGCCTCGTCGCCCCGCTCGCCCTCGCCCGGGTCGACGAGACCCCGGGCTGCGACGCGGCCGACTACCCGGCGGGTGCCTTCGCCGGGAAGATCGCGCTGGTCAAGCGCGGCGCCTGCACCTTCGTGGAGAAGGAGAAGGCCGCCGCGGCGGCCGGCGCCCTCGGCGTCATCGTCTACAACCACAGCGGCACCACCCCCGTCCGCGGCGGATTCTCCTCGCCCGCCGACGGCGTGATCCCGAGCGCGGGCATCACCCTGGCCGACGGCGAGGCGCTGACCGCGGCCGCCGCCCGGGGCGAGGTGACCGTACGCCTGGACCTGGACCAGGAGCACGTCAAGAAGACCACGCGCAATGTGATCGCCGAGACCAGGGGCGGGCGTTCCGACCGCGTCGTGGCGGTCGGCTCCCACCTGGACTCGGTGCCCGAGGGGCCGGGCATCAATGACAACGGCTCCGGCTCGGCCGGTCTGCTGGAGGTCGCCCTCGAGCTCGCGGAGGAGGGCGCCAACAAGAAGGGCAAGGGGCCCGCCAACAAGGTGCGCTTCGCCTGGTGGTCGGCGGAGGAGCTGGGCCTGCTGGGCTCCGAGCACTACGTCGCGCAGCTCTCGGAGAAGCAGAAGAAGGACATCGCCCTTTACCTGAACTTCGACATGATCGCCTCACCGAACCCGGTGCAGTTCGTCTACGACGGCGACGACTCGGACGACGTCGGCGAGGGCGCGGGCCCGGCGGGCTCCGCGCAGATCGAGGCGCTGATCAACGGCTTCCTCGACAAGAAGCACGAGCCGCACGAGGGCAGTGACTTCGACGGCCGCTCCGACTACGGCCCGTTCATCGCGAACGGCATCCCGGCCGGCGGCACCTTCACCGGCGCCGAGGGCATCAAGACCGCCGAGCAGGCCGAGCGCCACGGCGGCACGGCCGGAGCCCCGTACGACCCGAACTACCACGGGGCGGGCGACAACCTGAAGAACCTGGACCTGGGGGCCTTCGACACCAACCTGGACGTGATCGCCCACGCGGTCGGCACCTACGCCGAGTCCCTGCGGTCGCTCGGCAAGTAGAAAGCCCGAAGGGGCGGTGCTCGTCAGAGCACCGCCCCTTCGGCTTGCAGGTACTACGGAAGGACCTTGTCGATCTGCACGCTGCCGGTGCCGGCGGCGGTGCCGCGGCCGTTGAGCAGCTTGACCTGGCCGAAGAACTGGCGGCCCGCGGGGGCCTCGCTGTTGACCAGGACGTTCGCCGAGACGTTCGCCGAAGCGCCGTTGGCGAGGTTCACCGCGGCGCCCTCGTCGACCTGGACGGAGCCCAGGGCGGCCGAGAAGAACACGTCGCGGTAGTCGTACGTGGTGGTGCCGGCCGGGATCGCGTAGCCGATCACCTTGACCGTGTAGGTGCCGGCGGCCGGGTTGACCAGGCTGACGGCCTCGTCGGAGTCGCCGTCGGCGGAGGAGCCGACCTTGACGCCGTCCTTGTAGACCTCGAGGTCGAGGTCGGCACCGGTGTCGGAGACGTTGCCGATCGCGACGTCGAGGCGGGAGACGCCCTCGCCGATCACGACCTCGCTGGTCTGGGTCTCACCGGCGGCGATGGTCGGCTTGGCGACCTTCGCGGAACCGAGCGGACCGCCCTGCAGCTTGCCGCCGGAGATGGCCGCACCGTCGTTCTTGACGCTCCACTGGACCGGGGCCGGGGTGCCCTTCTTGACCTCGGGCAGGACCTTGACGGCGGGGTCGAAGCCCGCGCCGAGCACCGAGACGTCCAGCTTGAACGGGTTGTCGAGCAGCGGCGACGTACGGCGCGACTCGACCTCGATCTCCCAGACGCCCGGCTGCGGGTTCTCGTACGAACGCAGGTCGGGGCGGCAGAGGTTCGCCGGGTTGTCGTAGTTCGGGTAGCACTGCGTCGTCGCGCTGTCCTCGACGCCCACACCGTACGGGTGGATCGAGATGAAGCGGGTCTGGCTGCCCGGCTTCAGACCGCCGAGGGCGACCTCGAGGGTCTTGGCGCCCGCCGGGACGGTGACGAAGTACGACTTGTGGGTGTTGCGCTGCACGGACGAGGTGTCCGAGTAGGCGAACGACGGCTTGGCCAGCGGGGTGGAGACGACGACCGTGGAGAGGATCTGCTTGTCGATGCCCTCGGTGGTCGGGTCGTCCAGCTGGAGGATGCCGCTGTGCACGCCGGCCGTCTTGGCCTTCGCCTCGACGCGGATGGTGACCGGCTTGTTCAGGGGCAGCGTGACGTAGTCGTAGTCGCTGAGGACCTTGAACGTGCCGTCGTTGTAGCGCCACGACAGCTTGTGCGGGGTGCCGTACTTGACGCCCGTGGTGCGGGTGACGACGACGTTGTAGACCTTCTTCTGGCCGACCTTGAGGCCGCCCTCACGGTCGTAGACGCCGGTGCCGAAGCCCGGGGTCTTCAGGAACTGGTCGATCGCGGTGTCGACCGGCGCCGAGACGGTGAAGTCGTTCGCCTTCGCGCCGCGCTGGATGGACTCCCACGCGCCGGGGATGTTGATCAGACCCGAGCCCTGGGCGTGCGCCGGGACGTCGTCGATCTTCTTCGCGGAGCTGGTGAGCGCGATGCGCAGGTTCGCCGGGGTGAGGGCGATGTGCTGCTGCTTCGCGGCCGAGATCAGCAGGGCGCTGGCGCCCGCCGCCTGCGGCGAGGACATCGAGGTGCCCTGCAGCATGCCGTAACCGGCCGGGAGGTCGTAGCCGGCCTCCTTCACGGGCGCACCGGGCAGCCAGGTCTGGATCGTGTTGATCGAGGCACCGGGGGCGGTGATGGTCGGCGTGAAACCGCCGTCCTCACGCGGACCGCGCGAGGAGAAGGGGAACATGTCGTACTTCTTGGTGACGCCGGAGCCGTAGTTGGCGGCCCAGGTCTCCTTGGAGACCGCGGCACCCACGGAGATGACCTTGTCCGCGAGACCGGGGTCGCCGATGGTGTTGATACCGGGGCCCTCGTTGCCCGCCGAGATGACGAGTTGGACACCGTAGGTGTCGATGAGGTTCTTGTAGAGCTCGGAACGCGCGTTGTTGCCGTCGTTCAGGGCCGGCAGGCCACCGATCGACATGTTGACGATGTCGACGCCGCGGTTGACGACGAGGTCGATCATGCCCTCGGTCAGCGCGATGTTGGTGCAGCCGCCGGACCAGCTGCAGGCGCGCGAGGAGACGATCTTCGCGCCGGGCGCCTCGCCGTTCATCTTGCCGCCGAAGAGGCTGTTGGCGGAGGTGATGCCCGCGACGTGCGTGCCGTGCTCGGACTCGATGATGCCGACGTTGACGAAGTCGGCCTTCTTGCCGACCCAGTCACCGCCCAGCGGGTCCATCGGGACGTCCTTGCGGATCTCGATCACGAACGGGATGCGCTCGGCGACGTCGGTCGCCGGGTTGTCCGTGCCGAAGTAGCCGATCTGGTAGCCGTCCTTGTACGGCTTCATCGGCTCGTTGTTCGTGAAGTCGCCGTCCTGGTCGGTGTCGACGCGGACGGTGCCGGCGGCGACGTCGTAGAGCAGGCCGAACCGGTCGGTGGTGTCCCCGTCCCGGTTGACGTCGCCCTTCATGTCACCGGTGGCGGTGATCGACTCGCTGAAGCGGCTCCACTGGAAGCTGCCCTCGGGAGCCTTCCAGCTCTGGCCGCCCGCGGTGAAGGTGCCGCCGGCGCTGGTGACCGGGGTGATCTGGGCGCGCCAGGTGGCGTCGCCGTCGGCGATCGGGTCGGTCGCCGTCACCCAGTCGACGATCTTGCGCTCGCCGGTGGTGGTCTTCTGGAGCGCCGGGTGCGAGACGTCGACGCCGGAGTCCAGGATGCCGATGGTGACGCCGCGGCCGTCGGCCTGCGGGTTGTTCTTCAGGAAGTCCAGCGAACCGGTCTCGAAGGACGGGTTGTACGGGTTCTTCGCGGGGGTGTTCTTGTCCGGCCCGGGGTAGGTCTCGCCCGCGGTCTTCCGCGTGCTCCCCGCGTCCTTGCCGGCGTCGGGGCGCGGGTCGGGCAGCTGGATCTCGTGCCGCAGGTCGATGCCGTGCACGGAGGACAGCTTGGCGGCCGCCTTGAGGGCGGCCTCCGCCTTGCCGGTGGGCAGGGTGGCGCGGACGTAGCCGAGCTTGTCGTACGTCTGGCCCACCGAGGCGCCCTGGACGGCGTCGAGCTGGTCGGCCACCTGCTTGGTCTGGCCGGGGGCGGTCGCGACCATGACGGTGACGGTCGCGTCACCCTTGGCCTTGGCCTCCTGGAGCAGCTCGGCGTCCGCCGAACCGAGCTTCTGGTCGGCCGACTTGACGGCCGGCGTGGTGCCCGGGGTGCCCGGCTTGTCGGCGCCGGTCGCCGCGAAGACGGGTACGGCGCCGGTGGCCGCGAGGGCGGCCACCAGGCCGGCCGCGGCCGCGACGCGCGCGACGCGTCTGGCCCCGGGTATGGAGCTGGGGGATTCGAGGGTCATCAGCATCCCTGGTAAGTGAAAGAAACGGTCCGGATTTCGGTGCCGGATGACCGGTCAGCTTTGCGCAAGTGACAGCTGTTTGGGGAGGGTTGTCATTGACCGATACCTGCCATGGCGGACACTCGCCAGTGCGGAGGAAACGCCAGAGGGGCCGTACCGCCATGAACCGGTACGACCCGCAGGGGTTGAAGAGTTGATTTATCGATTTCCCGACCGCACGTCAGTGGCGGAGCGGGGCCCCGTCTCGGATCGGGTGTGACAACTTTCGCGCGTTCAGCGCTCGCGCGTGCGCGCGTAGTGGCGCGAGGCCTTCGCCCGGTTGCCGCAGGCGGCCATGGAGCACCACCGCCGGGTGCCGTTGCGCGAGGTGTCGTGGAAGCGAAGCGAGCAGGTCTCGCAGGCGCAGGTGCGGATCCGGCCGGGCGCCGAGCCCAGCAGGTCCAGGTAGTCGCGGGCGGCCGTCCAGGCCGGACCCCAGGCGGGGTCGGCGAACTCGGCCCGCTCGCCCGGCCCCTCGGGGGTCAGGGTGGCGCGGATCCGGCCGTGCTCCAGGACGGAGTCGACCAGGGAGCGGGCGCTCTCGTCGGCGGGGTCCGCGACCGCGCGGGCCAGCGCCTCGCGGGCGGTGAGCAGGTGGACGAGGGTCGCGGCGTCGGAGCGGAAGCGGCCGTCCAGCCCCGTGCTCCGCAGCCAGAGCGCGAGTCCTTCGACCCGGGTCAGCCCGAAGGCTCCGGCGAAGAGGTCGGCGGGCTCACCGTCCCGTACCCAGCGGGTGTTCAGCAGGTCGAGGGCGAGGGGCTCGCCGGTCAGCGGACGCGGGTCCGCCGTCTGTTCCGTCATCGCCGTGCTCCTTCTGTCGCCCACTAACCGTTCAAGGGTACGTGGCCGGTTGGCACCGGCTTCGCCGCTGCCGCTTCACCGGGGGAGCACGACCAGGTAGGCGGCGGGGTCGTGGTCGCCGGAAGCCGTCAGGGCGGTCCGCACGACCGCGGCCTGCTGCTCGGGCCAGTCGCGGAGCTTGCGCGGGGTGACGTGCAGGACGGTCACCCCGAGCCGTTCCAGGGTCTCGCGCTTGCGCACGGACTCCGACCACTGCTCGTCCTCGCCCTGGCGCGGGGCGCGGGTGTCGATCTCCACGGCCACGGCGTGCTCGGGCCAGTACGCGTCGACCCCGCCCAGGTGCGGTCCGCCCGGCAGGCGCAGGTCGACGTTCCAGACCGGCTCGGGCAGGTCGAAGCCCCGTACGAGCTGGTAGAGCCGGTCCTCGGCGATGGCGCGGCCCTCGGCGAGCAGCGATTCGACCGCGTCCACCACGTGCGGCCGGTTCAGCAGCCGGGCGACCGTCAGCTCCCGTACGACGGCGGCCGGTTCGCAGTGCCCGCCGCGGACGGCCTCGCTGAGCAGGCGGCGTACGGTGGTGGCGTCGGAGAGCTGGGCGACGGCGTCGGCGAGGGCCCGCGCGACGGGGGCCACGGGCAGTCCGGTGACCTCCGTCGGGCGGGGCGGGGTGTGCGCCCGGACGATCCGCACGTCCCCGGTGGACCGCAGCCGCCGCGTGTTCGGCACGAGTACGTCGATGTGGCCCAGGCCCAGCAGGGCGGGCGCGGAGGCGAACCGGTACAGCGCGAGCGCGGCCAGCCCGGTGATCATGGCCTCGTCGCCGCGCCGGCCGGCGTACAGCAGGGCGGCGTGCAGCCGCTCCTCGCTCGTCGCGGGCCCGGAGTGCAGCAGGAACACCCCGGGCAGGACCTGCTGCCAGGGCCGCCCGGCGGCTTCGGAGGCGGAGACGCCGTGCTCGCGGAGCTGCGCGAGGGAGAGCACCCGGGGGCGGGTGCCGGTGAGGTGGGCGAGGGGGAGGGGCGCGTTGTGGTTCATGACGCGGTGATTCCCTCGGACCGTGGCCCCGCTAACGCCTGTTACACGCCCGTCGACAAACTCGGACAAGCCGGGGCTAAAGTACGGGCGTTCGAATGCCGATGGGGGATCCGCTCCCGGGGCGGCGGAGCCCCGGGAGCGCAACCGCGGGACTACTCGGCGGACGCCGCCGCGTCGCAGCGCTGCGCGCGCAGGGCGCGGGCCAGGTCGTCGCGGGACTCCAGCACCAGCCGGCGCAGCGCAGGCGCGGCCGACTCGTGCGCCGCGAGCCACGCGTCCGTCGCCTCGACCGTGGACTGCGAATCCTGGAGCGACGGGTACAGCCCCCGCACCACGGTCATCGCGATCTGGATGGACCGCTCCGCCCAGACCCGCTCGATCACGGAGAAGTACCGCTCCTCGAAGGGCGCCAGCAGCTCCCGCTGCGACGGCTGCTCCATGCCCGCGACGGTCGCCTCCACCAGCGCGTTGGACAGGCTGTCCGACTCGACCACCGCCGCCCAGGCCTGGTCCTTCACCGCCGCCGACGGCCGCGCCGCCAGGCACCGCACCTGGTAGCGCTTGCCCGACGCCGTGTCGTCCCGCGACAGTTCCGCGGCCAGGACGCCCTCGTCCACCGCCCCGTGCGCGGCCAGCGGCAGCAGGAAGTCCCAGCGCAGCTCCTGGTCCACCTCGAGCCCGTCGATCCGCGCCGAACCGTCCAGCAGCCCCAGCAGCAGCTGGAAGTCGCCCTCCGTCGCCGCGCTCGCCGCGAAGAAGCGGGCCCAGGTGAGCTGGTGCTCCGAGCCCGGCTCCGCGAAGCGCAGCTCCTGGAGCGCGCACGCCGCCAGCACCCGCCCGCCCTGCTCGCGCCACTGGGGCGTCGCGTAGTGGGCGACCGCGGACAGCGCCTGCGTGTGCAGCATCTGCAGGACGCCGACGTCCGTCTCGCGGCCGGCGTGGGCCAGGACCATCGAGACGAAGTCCCGCGCCGGCATCAGCGCGTCACGCGTCAGGTTCCACAGCGCGGACCAGCACAGGGCCCGCGTCAGCGGGTCCGCCACGTCGCCCAGGTGCGTCCGCAGGGTCTGCGCCGACCTCTCGTCGAAGCGCACCTTGCAGTAGGTGAGGTCCTCGTCGTTGACCAGGACCAGGTCGGGCCGGTCCTGCCCCGCCAGCTCGGGGACCACGCTGCGCGCGCCCGCCACGTCGGCCTCGGCCCGCGCGTACCGGACCAGGGAGCCGCTCTCCAGGCGGTAGAGCCCGACCGCGACCCGGTGCGGGCGCAGCTCGTCGCCGTCCTGGACCACCGCGAGCTCGGTCACCCGTCCGCCCGCGTCACAGGTCACCACCGGGGTCAGCGAGTTCACCCCGGCCGTCTGCAGCCAGGCGCGCGACCACTCGGCCATGTCCCGGCCGGAGACCTCCCCGAGCACCGACAGCAGGTCGTCCAGCGTCGTGTTCCCGTACGCGTTGGCCTTGAAGTACCGCCGCGAGCCCTCCAGGAACGCGTCCCGCCCGACGTACGCGACGAGCTGCTTGAGCACCGCCGCGCCCTTGGCGTACGTGATCCCGTCGAAGTTCAGCTTCGCGGCCTCGATGTCCGGGATGTCCGCCGTGATCGGGTGCGTGGAGGGCAGCTGGTCGGCGCGGTAGGCCCACGCCTTGCGGTTGTTGGCGAAGGTGACCCACGCCTGGTCGAAGCGGGTCGCCTCGACCAGTGCGAAGGAGCCCATGAAGTCCGCGAAGGACTCCTTCAGCCACAGGTCGTCCCACCACTGCATGGTGACCAGGTCGCCGAACCACATGTGCGCCATCTCGTGCAGGATCGTGTTCGCGCGCCGCTCGTACGAGGCCTGCGTGACCTTCCCGCGGAAGATGTACTCCTCCCGGAAGGTCACCATCCCCGGGTTCTCCATCGCGCCCAGGTTGTACTCCGGCACGAAGGCCTGGTCGTACTTGCCGAAGGGGTACGGGTAGTCGAACAGCTCGTGGAAGAGGTCGAAGCCCTGCTTGGTGACGAGGAAGACGTCGTCCGCGTCGAAGTGCTTCGCGAGCCCCTTGCGGCACATCGCACCCAGCGGGATGGTCAGGTCCCCGCGCGTGTAGGTGTCCGTCACGTAGTGGTACGGCCCCGCCACCACGCAGGTGATGTACGTGGAGATGGGCGCGGTCTCGGCGAAGCGCCGGGTCTCGCCCTCGCGGGACTCCTCGACCCCGTTGCTCCACACCTGCCAGCCCTCGGGCGCCGTCACCTCGACGCGGTAGGGCGCCTTCAGGTCAGGCTGCTCGAAGTTCGCGTACACCCGCCGGGCGTCGGCCGGCTCGTACTGGGTGTAGAGGTAGACCTCCCCGTCCTCGGGGTCCACGAAGCGGTGCATGCCCTCGCCGGTGCGGCTGTACGCGCAGTTCGCGTCCACCACGAGGAGGTTCTCGGCGGCCAGCCCGTCCAGGGCGATCCGCGAGCCGTCGAAGACGACGGCCGGGTCCAGCTCGCGCCCGTTGAGCGTGACGCTGTTGACCGAGGGGGCGACCAGGTCGACGAAGGTGGCGGGGGCGGTGGCCCGGAAGCGGATCTTCGTCACGGAGCGGAAGGTACGGGGGCCTTCGGCCGGTTCGGCCTCGTCCACCGCGGACCTCAGGTCGAGGAGGAGCTCGTAGCCGTCGACGGACAGCGACTCGGCCCGCTCGCGCGCCTCGTCACGGGACAGACTCTTGCCGGGCACATGTACTCCTCGGTGTGATCGCGAATCCTGACCTCACCGAATCCTGCCATGGGGAATGCGGCCGGAGGCGGGCTGGTTGCGCAGGAGGAACGCTTCGACTTGAGGAGAGACATGGCCGACACCCAGGTGCGCGAGAAGACCCCGGTCGATTTCTGGTTCGACCCCCTCTGCCCCTGGGCCTGGATGACGTCCCGCTGGATGCTGGAGGTCGAGAAGGTCCGCGACGTCGAGGTCCGCTGGCACGTCATGAGCCTCGCCGTGCTGAACGAGAACAAGCTGGAGGAGCTGCCCGAGCGCTACCGCGAGCTGCTCGGCCCCAAGGGCTGGGCTCCCGTGCGCGTGGTCGTCGCCGCCCAGCAGAAGTTCGGTGACGAGATCACCGGCAAGCTCTACACCGCACTCGGCACCCGTTTCCACAACGACGGCCAGGGCCCGACCCGCGAGGCGATCGCCGACGCGCTGGCCGAGGTGGACCTGCCCGCCGAGCTGATCCACTACGCCGACTCCGACGAGTACGACGAGGTGCTGCGCGCCTCCCACAACGACGGCATCGACCGCGTCGGCCAGGAGGTCGGCACCCCGGTCATCTCCGTGCCCGGAGCCGATGGCGCCGAGGTGGCCTTCTTCGGCCCGGTGGTCACCCCGGCCCCGCGCGGCGAGGCCGCCGCCCGGCTGTGGGACGGCACCCTGATGGTCGCCTCCATCCCCGGCTTCTACGAGATCAAGCGCACCCGCACCCAGGACCCGTCCTTCGAGTAGTCCGGTGGACGCGCACGACGCGGAAGACCCCCGCGAGTCATGTCCTCGCGGGGGTCTTCCGGTGGGAACGCCCGCACGCGAAGGCTGAGAAGACGATCACGAGGCGGACGGCTTTCGGGCGGTGATCAGCCCTTGACGGGGATCAGCAGCGGGGTGTTCGCCTTGGCGTCGGCGTAGCGCTTGGCCACGTCCTGCCAGTTGACGACGTTCCACATGGCCTCGATGAAGTCCACCTTCTGGTTCTTGTACTGCAAGTAGAAGGCGTGCTCCCAGGCGTCGAAGACGAGGACCGGCACGGAGGCCTGGCCGACGTTGCCCTGGTGGTCGTAGACCTGCTCCACGATCAGGCGGCCGCTGATGGGCTCGTACGCCAGCACGCCCCAGCCGGAGCCCTGCGTCGCGGAGGCCGCGAAGGTCAGCTGCTTCTTGAACTTGGCGAAGGAGCCGAAGGACCCGGTGAGCGCGTCGGCCAGGTCGCCCAGGCCGTCCGCCGCGGTGGGCTCGCCGCCGCCCTCGCCAGTCTTCGGGCTGGCCATGTTGTGCCAGTAGATGCTGTGCAGGATGTGGCCGGAGAGGTGGAACGCGAGGTTCTTCTCCAGGCCGTTCAGCGCGCCCCAGTTCTCCTTGTCGCGCGCCTCCTCCAACTGCTCCAGCGTGGAGTTGGCACCGGCGACGTAGGCCGCGTGGTGCTTGTCGTGGTGGAGCTCGATGATCTCTGGGTTGATCACCGGCTCCAGCGCCGCGTAGTCGTAAGGAAGCTCGGGAAGCGTGTAGATGGCCATGCGTGTGTCCGGTCCCCTCAGCGTGCCGACTGCTTATTGCAAGTAATGCGCAACTGCACGCTAATAGTATCTATTCCGGTCGCCGGCGCTGCATCACGTATCCGGTCACGGCGAGGGCGGCCGTCAGCCCGCCGGTGAAGACCACCTGGACCCGCGTGTCCTGGTCGAGGGCCATCAGCAGCAGCACACCGGCGACCGCGGCCAGCGCCACCCAGGTCAGGTACGGGAAGCCCCACATCTTCACGACCAGCTTCTGCGGTGCCTCGCGCTCCAGGCGGCGGCGCAGCAGGAACTGCGAGACGGCGATGAAGCCCCAGACGACGAGGATGACGCCGCCGACCATGTTGAGCAGCCAGGCGAAGAGGGTGTCCGGGTACCAGAACGACAGCAGCACGGTGACGAATCCGAAGCCCGAGGAGAGCAGCACCGCGCGGCGCGGCACCCCGCCGCTGACCTTGGCCAGTGCCTTGGGGCCCTGGCCGCGGGAGACGAGGGAGTAGGCCATGCGCGAGGCGCCGTAGATGTTGGCGTTCATCGCGGAGAGCAGGGCGATGAGGATGACCACGTTCATGACCTGGCCGGCGTGCGGGATGCCCAGGTGGTCAAGGGTGGCCGCGTACGGGCCGGCCTCGGTCACCGCCGGGTCGTTCCACGGCAGCAGGGTGACGATCGCCAGCATGGAACCGATGTAGACCACCGCGATCCGCCACATGGTGGTCTTCACGGCCGTGGCCACGCCCTTGACGGGATCGTCGGACTCGGCTGCCGCGATGGTCACCGTCTCCAGGCCGCCGTACGCGACCACGGAGGCGAGCAGGCCCACCAGCAGGCCCTCCATGCCGTTGGGCAGGAAGCCGCCGTCGTGCAGCAGATTGGCGGTGCCGGGGGACGCGGTGCCGGGCAGCAGGCCCAGGACGGCCAGGACGCCCAGGCCCAGGAAGAGGGCGATGGCACCGATCTTGAGGGCGGCGAACCAGAACTCGAACTCGCCGAAGTGGGAGACGGCGCCCAGGTTGCTCCCGGTGAAGACCATCATGAAGAGCAGCACCCACATCCAGGCGGGGGTGCCGGGGAACCAGCCGGTCATGATGTGCGCGGCGCCGATGGCCTCGATGGCGACGCCCACGCACAGCAGCGTCCAGAACATCCAGCCCGCCGTGAAGCCCGCCCAGGGGCCGACGGCCCGTTCCGCGTGCACCGAGAAGGAGCCGGAGGCGGGGTTGGCGGCGGACATCTCGCCGAGCATCCGCATCACGAACATCACGAGCAGGCCGGACGCGGCGTACGCGATGACGATCGAGGGACCGGCGGCCGCGATGCCGGCGCCGGAGCCCACGAAGAGTCCGGCGCCGATGACCCCGCCGAGGCCGATCATCGAGAGGTGGCGCTGCTTGAGTCCGTTGCCGAGGGGGGATCCGGCTCCGGACTGCGGCGCCTGGGATTCGGGGGGTGTGAGGGTGCGCTGGCTCATGCGGGCAAGTCTGCCTACCGTCCGATAATCGGACGGATCTTGTCCATGATCCGGACACCGGACTCACTGCCCGTGATCCCTCTCGTACGAGAGACCCGTCAGGCGGCCCGGCGGGCCCGGATCTCGCGCACGCCCGCCACCACCAGCACCGCCGCGGCCGCGCCGGAGGACCACAGCAGCTGCGGCCGGGCCGAGTCGTCGAACAGCATCAGCACCAGCACCACCGCCATCCCGATCAGCGCCGCCCACGTCGCGTACGGGAACAGCCACATCGGCAGCGTCAGCCGCTCGGGCATGTCCCGCTCGATCCTGGAGCGCAGCCGCAGCTGCGAGACGGCGATCAGCGCCCACACGAACAGCAGCACCGCGCCGACCGCGTTGAGCATGTAGAGGAAGATCGTGTCCGGCCACAGCAGGTTCAGCACCACCGACACGAACCCGAAGGCCACCGACGCGAACACCGCCCGGCGCGGCACACCGCTGCCCGAGACCTTCAGCAGCGCGCCCGGCGCCTCGCCCCGCTCGGCCAGCGAGAACACGATGCGCGAGGAGCCGTAGAGGTTCGCGTTCAGCGCCGACAGCAGCGCCACGAACACCACGATGTTCATGATCTGGCCGGCCGCCGGGATGCCGATGGAGTCCAGGACGGCGACGTACGGGCTCTCGCCCGGCTCGAGCGAGTCCCACGGCAGCAGGGTCACGATGACCAGCATCGAGCCGACGTAGAAGAAGAGGATGCGCCACACGGCGCTGCGCACCGCGCGGGCCACGGACCGGGCCGGGTCGTCGGACTCGGCGGCCGCGATGGTGACGACCTCCAGACCGCCGAAGGCGAACACGACCGCGAGCATGCCGGCGACCACGCCGCCCATGCCCTGCGGGAAGAAGCCCCCGTGGCCGCTCAGGTTGGCCATGCCGATCGGATCCGTGTCGGGCAGCAGGCCGAAGATCGCCAGGGTCCCCAGGATCAGGAACAGCACGATCGCGCCGATCTTGAGGGCGGCGAACCAGAACTCGAACTCCCCGAAATTGCGCACCGCGGCCAGGTTGGTCACGGTGAAGACCACCATGAAGATCAGCACCCACACCCACTGGTCGACCGCGGGCAGCCAGCCGTTCGCGATCTTCGCGGCGCCGGTCGCCTCCACGGCGAGCACCACGACCAGCAGGAACCAGTACAGCCAGCCCGCCGAGAAACCGGCCCAGCGCCCCAAGGCCTTCTCCGCGTACACCGAGAAGGAGCCGGAGGCGGGCATCGCGGCCGACATCTCGCCGAGCATCCGCATCACCAGCATCGCGAGCACGCCCGCGAGCAGGTACGAGCAGATGATCGCGGGGCCGGCGATGCCGATGCCGGCGCCGGAGCCGACGAAGAGCCCGGCGCCGATCACGCCGCCGAGGCCCAGCATGGTCAGGTGACGCTGCTTGAGGCCGTGGCTCAGGGGCTCCGGGGAATCCGCGGGCGGGCCGCCCGCGGTGACGTTCGGATCGGGCAGGTGGTCACGCATGAGGGGGATGCTCGTACTCTCGGTCGGCCAAGCGGCGCTGGGGGCTGCACAAGGGATTGGCGGGAACCTACAGTCTCTCTGGAGGACGCCCGCGGGAGCAAAAAGGACGTGTCTTCGAATGTGGCCCGTGATACGGATCACTTCAACTCAGGTGTAAGTCCGGCTCTTTGTCCGGTCCCCACCAAACCGGGGAGTACGGCTTTGTCCCGGGCGACGGTGGGGCGGCGGCGTGCTCCGCACTAACGTCGGTGATCGTCCCGTCACCCACCACCTCGCGGAGCCCCCGATGAGCACTGCTTCCGTCTCCTTCCGGCCCGGCGCCGTCCTCGCCGACCTGCTGCCCGCGAGCCGCGTCCGCGACATCGCGCTCGTCGCCGGCGGAGCCGCACTCACCGGCCTGGCCGCGCAGATCGCGGTGCCCGTCCCCGGCTCGCCGGTCCCCGTCACCGGGCAGACCTTCGCGGCCCTGCTGGTGGGCACCGCCTTCGGCGCCCGGCGCGGCTTCCTCTCGCTCGCCCTGTACGCCCTCGTCGGCATGGCCGGAGTGCCGTGGTTCGCGGGCGGCACCTCCGGCGCGGGCGGCGCCTCCTTCGGCTACGTGCTCGGCATGCTGCTGGCCGCCACCCTCGTCGGCGCCCTCGCGCGGCGCGGCGCCGACCGCTCGGTGCCGCGTACGGCGGGCACGATGGTGCTCGGCTCGGCCGTCATCTACGCGGTGGGCGTGCCCTACCTGATGGCCGCCACCGGGATGTCGGCGAGCGCGGCCGTCGCGGCGGGCCTGACCCCGTTCCTGATCGGCGACGCGCTCAAGGCCGCGCTGGCGATGGGCGTGCTGCCGGCCGCCTGGAAGCTGGTGGGCCGCCGCGGCTGACACACCCCCGCGTCATGCGGCAGCCCCGGACCGCGAGCGGCGGTCCGGGGCTGCTGTCGTCCGTACGGGACTGGCGTGACGGGACTAGGCGCGCGCTGCGGCCTTGCGGCGGACGTCGCGCACCACGCCGATGACCAGCACGACGGCCGCCACCAGCAGGGAGAGCAGGACCGTCTCGCGGTTGTCCTTGTCGTAGACCATGTAGCCCAGGACGAAGGTGATCATCGCGGCGGTGGCCCAGGTCAGGTACGGGAAGAGCCACATCTTGACGGTCAGCTTCTCCGGCGCCTCGCGCACCAGGATCTTGCGCATCCGCAGCTGGGTCAGGCAGATGACCAGCCACACGAAGAGCGCGATGGCGCCCGACGAGTTCAGCAGGAAGTTGAAGACGGTGTCCTTGTAGGCGTAGTTGAAGTAGACGGCGACGAAGCCGAAGACCACGGACCCCAGGATGGCGGCCGTCGGAACGCCCCGCTTGCTCACCTTGGCGAAGGCCTTCGGGGCGTCACCGCGCTCACCCAGCGAGAACGCCATGCGGGAGGCGGTGTAGAGGCCCGAGTTCAGGCAGGACAGCACGGCCGTCAGGACGATCACGTTCATGATCTGGCCGGCGTGCGCGATGCCGATCGAGTCCAGGGCGGCGACGTACGAGCCCTTGTCGACGATCGACTTGTCGTTCCACGGCAGCAGGGTGAGCACGATGAAGATCGAGCCCAGGTAGAAGACGCCGATCCGCCAGATCACCGAGTTGGTGGCCTTGGTGACCGCGCGGCGCGGGTCCTCGGACTCGCCGGCGGCCAGGGTGACGATCTCGCTGCCCATGAAGGAGAAGACGACCATCAGCACACCGGTGAGGACCGAGCCCCAGCCGTTCGGCATGAATCCGCCGGCGTCGGTGAGGTGCGCGAAGCCCGCGCCCGGGTTGTCCGAGCCCGGCAGTACGCCGAAGACGGCGAGCATGCCGATGATCACGAACGCGCCGATGGCGACGACCTTGATGCCCGCGAACCAGAACTCGAACTCGCCGTAGGAGGCGACGGAGCCGAGGTTCGTGACGGTCAGCACGGCCATCACGATCAGCGCCCAGGCCCACTGCGGGACGGCCGGAACCCAGCCTTCGAGGATCACGGCGCCCGCGGTGGCCTCCACGGCCAGGACGACGACCCAGAAGAACCAGTACAGCCAGCCGATGGAGAAGCCGGCCCAGCGGCCGAGCGCACGGTCGGCGTAGGCGGAGAAGGAGCCCGAGTTCGGGCTGGCGGCGGCCATCTCGCCGAGCATCCGCATCACGAAGACGACCATCGCGCCGACCAGCGCGTAGGAGATCAGGATGGCGGGGCCGGTCTTGGCTATACCGCCACCGGAGCCGACGAACAGGCCGGCGCCGATGACACCGCCGATGGCGATCATGGACAGGTGGCGGTTCTTGAGACCGGCCTTCAAACCGTCGGAGGGCTGGGGCGAACCGGGTTCACCGGTCGGGTCGCCTGCCTTCTGAAGGGTCGTCGTGGAGCTCATGGACGGATCCTTAGGTTCTCGGATTGCGAGCCCCGGCATTCAAACCTGAGATGAACGCAAGGCGGAAGACCCCAATCCGGATCGTTGCGTAGGGGCGAACGTCCAGGACCTTGGTCCGCGGTGTCCCATCTGCGTTCTTTGGGTTTACTTGAGCTTTAGAAGTGACTTACGCGACACCCGCTGCGGGCCGCCGGGGCCGCTCGTGCCACACTCGAACCATGCGCGTGTACCTCGGATCCGACCATGCCGGCTTTGAGCTCAAGAACCACCTGGTGGACTGGCTCAAGAACAACGGCCACGAGCCCGTCGACTGCGGGCCCCACATCTACGACGCGGTGGACGACTACCCGCCGTTCTGCCTGCGGGCCGCGGAGAAGACCGCCGCTGACGCCGACAGCCTCGGCATCGTGATCGGCGGCTCCGGCAACGGCGAGCAGATCGCCGCGAACAAGGTCAAGGGCATCCGCGCCATCCTCGCGTGGAGCGTCCAGACCGCCGAGCTGGGCCGCGAGCACAACAACGCCAACGTCATCTCCGTCGGCGGCCGCATGCACACAGAGGACGAGGTCGTCAGCTTCGTCGACGCCTTCCTGAAGACCCCGTACTCCGACGAGGAGCGCCACACCCGCCGCATCGACATGCTCTCGGCGTACGAGCAGACCGGCGAGCTCCCCCCGATCCCGGCCCACCACCCGCAGGGCTGACCCCGCCGGGCCGTGTCTCCGGGATCCCCCGGGGGCACGGCCGTTTTCGTGTTCAAGGAGTACAGCCGTGCCCGAGGGGCATACGATCCACCGCCTCGCCGAGGACCACCTGCACCGGTTCGCCGGTCGGGAGGTCGCCGTCAGCAGCCCCCAGGGCCGGTTCGCCGAGAGCGCGGCCCTGCTCGACGGGCGGATCCTGGACGGGGTCGACGCCCACGGCAAGCACCTCTTCCTGGGCTTCCAGGGCAGCGGCTGGATCCACATCCACCTCGGGCTCTTCGGCAAGTACGCCCTCGGCCCCGCGCCGGCCCCGCCGGCCACCGACACCGTCCGGCTGCGGCTGGCCAACGACGACGGGTACTCGGACCTGCGCGGCCCGACCACCTGCGCGTGGATCACGGACGAGGAGAAGCGGGCCGTGAGCGACCGGCTCGGCCCGGACCCGCTGCGGGGCGGCGACGACCCGGAGCGCGCCTGGGCGCGGATCTCGCGCTCCCGCACCACCATCGCCGCCCTGCTCATGGACCAGAAGATCGTCGCGGGCGTCGGCAACGTCTATCGCGCCGAGGTCCTCTTCCGCCACGGCATCGACCCGTACCGGCTCGGCAAGGACCTCGCGCGCGGCGAATGGGACGCGATGTGGGCGGACCTGGCCGCGCTGATGCGCGAGGGCGTACGGAACAACCGCATCGACACCGTCCGCGACGAGCACCTGCCCGAGGCCATGGGCCGCCCGCCGCGGGTGGACGACCACGGCGGCGAGGTGTACGTCTACCGACGGGCGAACATGCCCTGCCACATCTGCGGGGGCGAGATCCGCACCGCCGGTCTCGCCGCCCGCAACCTCTTCTGGTGCCCGGGCTGCCAGAAGCGCTAGCGCCGGCCCCGCCCGCCCCGCCTAGAACCCGTGCGGGAGCCAGGGAGCCACGTCGCCCGCGAAGGCGCGCGAGGCCTCCGCCACCGCCCCGGGGCGCAGCTCGCGCACGCGGCCAGCTGCCGCCAGGGAGGTGAGGGTGACCCCGCCCAGGTACGCGGAGCCGAGCTCGCGCACCGGCAGCTCCAGCTCCGCCGGCGCGTCCGTACGCGTACAGGAGACCCGGCCCCCGGCGTCGGCCGCGAGCCGCCAGCGGCCCTCGTTCCACGGGCAGAAGGCGTCCTCGACCTGGATGACCACGTCCAGCGGGGTCCCGTACGCCCGGGCCTCCAGCGCCGCGGGCAGGTCCACCAGCCGCACGTGCAGCGCGTCGCGCTGCCGGGCCTGGGTCCGCCGGATGTCGCTGACCAGGTGCAGCACCGGATCGTCCACGGGCCGCCCGTACGCCTGCACCCACCAGGTCAGGTCGATGTCGAAGAAGTACCGCCACAGCGCCGCGTACGCCGCCGGATCCAGCGCCTCCACCTGCTGGACCCGGACCTTGCCGTCCGAACCGGTCTGCTCCCAGTCCGCCTTGACCCGGTAGCGGGCGTACCCGACGACCTCGCCGTCCGGCCCCTCGGCCACCACGCACTTCAGCGGGGAGGCGCCCTCCCGCATGGCCGCGGGGTCCAGCAGCCCCAGCAGCTCCCAGCCCGGCTGGCGGGCCGGCATCCCGGGGCGCCGGGTGACGAGCTCGGCGTACACCCGCTCGCAGTCGGCCAGCGCCTTCTGCGGATCGACGAGCCGCAGCCGTACGTCCTCGGTCCCCGGCGGCACGGAGAGCGCCACCCGGGTGGTGTCGATGTCGACGGCCATCGCGTACGCCGCGGTGCCGTAGCCGAAGCGCCCGTAGATCGCCGGATCCGAGGCCGTCAGCACGGCGATCGGTTCGCCACCCGCCCGGATGTCGTCCAATTGGCGGCGCATCATCGAGGTCAGCACCCCGCGCCGGCGGTGGGTGGGGGAGACGCCCACCATGGTGACCCCGGCGGCCGGGACCAGCGCGCCGCCCGGCACCGAGAGGCGGAAGGAGAACGCGCCGGCGGAGCCCACACAGGTTTCGCCGTCCCAGACCCCGAGAGAACGTTCCGTCTCGGTCAGCGACTTGTAGAGTTTCCGCTCCGCGGGAGACTCGGGCACGCCGCCGAACGCCAGTTCCAGGTGGTCGTACCAGACATCCCACTCATCAGCTTGCAATTCACGCATCTCAAGAGCCATACGGCCATCCCTATCAGGGCATTCCGTCCCGGTCGAAGCCTTTTCCGCCGCCGATGGACCCCCGGTGCGGGGGTACCCCTGCGCGCTCACAGCGAGGATGGATAGGGTCCCGGACAATGGCCGGAGCACGTGTGGAACCCCTTCTGGCCCGGGCGCGCAAGCTGTCGCACCGGGCCCGCACCGCCCTGCGCAAATCCGCCGTCGACTACTTCCGCGGAGACGCCTCCGACTGGCTCGCCTTCGCCGGCCTGCTGCTGACCATCCCGGCCATCGCCTGCGGCACGCTGATGCTGCCCGTCTGGTTCTCGCCCGCCGCGCTCGTCCTGCCGATCGTCGCCGGCGGCCTGCTGCTGCGGCCCGCCAGCCTGCTCGCCCTGTACGCGGCCTCCGCCGCGGCCCTCATCGTCGAGGCCCTCGTCCTCGGCCCGTACACCCAGGGGCCCGCCCGGGTCACCCCCGGCACCGTGCTGGTCGTCGCCGCCTGCGGGTTCTTCGGACTGGTCATCGCACAGTTCCGCAGCCGCGTCGGCGTGCCCTGGCGGCGCGGCGGAACCATGCTCTTCGACCTGCGCGAACGGATCCGGGTGCAGAGCAAGCTGCCCGCCCTGCCGCGCGGCTGGCACCGCGAGATGGCCCTGCGCCCGGCCGGCGGCCAGTCCTTCTCCGGCGACTTCGTGGTGGCGGCCCGCACGAACGGCGGCCGGACCCTGGAGATCGTGCTGACCGACGTCTCCGGCAAGGGCATGGAGGCGGGCTCCCGGGCCCTGCTGCTCTCGGGCGCCTTCGGCGGCCTGCTCGGCGCACTGCCCCCGCACGGCTTCCTGCCCGCCGCCAACGGCTACCTGCTCCGCCAGGACTGGGACGAGGGCTTCGCCACCTCCATCCACCTCGTCCTGGACCTGGAGACCGGCGACTACGAACTCCTCTCCGCCGGCCACCTCCCCGCCCTCCAGCTCTCGGCCGGAACCGGCCGCTGGCAGGAGAAGTCGGGCGAGGGCCCGCTGCTCGGCGTCTACGACGGCGCCGAGTTCGAACCCGCCCGCGGAAACCTGCGGCGCGGCGACGTCCTGATGCTGTTCACGGACGGCCTCGTCGAGACGGCTGACCGCGACATCAGCGAGGGCATCGACCGCCTCACCGGCGAAGCCGACCGCTACGTGGCCGCCGGCTGGGACGGCGCGGCCTGGCACCTGATCGAAAAGGTCGCCAAGGACGTCAACGACGACCGCGCCCTCCTCCTCATCCGCCGCTCGGCCTGAGCCCCTCCCCAGCCCGCGAGGTGGGGTTTTCCCCACCGTCGACCGGCCAGCTCCCGCCATGGCCCGGGCCTCCCGGCGATCCGTAGCGTCGAAGGCACGGTCAACACATGGCCGGCGGACGCGAAAGGCGGCACATCATGGGGTTCCTGCGGAGCAAGCGGCGCGGCGATGGAACGGGGGAGCGGTACGGCTCCACCGCCGCCGTCGAGCTGCGCGGTGTCCGGCGGCAGTACGGGCGGGGGGCCGGAGCCGTGCACGCGCTGCGCGGGATCGACCTCAGCCTGCCGCGCGGCAGCTTCACCGCCGTGATGGGCCCCTCCGGCTCCGGCAAGTCCACGTTCCTGCAGTGCGCCGCAGGACTCGACCTGCCCACCGGGGGCTCCGTCCGCCTCGGCGGCACCGAGATCACCGGCATGAACGAGAACCAGCTCACCGAACTGCGCCGCAGCCGCCTCGGCTTCGTCTTCCAGGCCTTCAACCTGCTGCCCTCGCTCACCGTCGAACAGAACGTGCTGCTCCCGATGCGCCTCGCGGGCGGCCGCCAGGACCGGGACCGGGCGGCCGACCTGCTCGCCCGCGTCGGCCTGGCGGGCAAGGGCCGGCGCCGCCCCGCCGAACTCTCCGGCGGCCAGCAGCAGCGCGTCGCCATCGCCCGCGCCCTCGTCACCCGGCCCGACGTCGTCTTCGCCGACGAGCCCACCGGCGCCCTCGACACCACCACCGCCGCGGAGGTCCTCGGCCTGCTCCGGGACGCCGTCGACTCGCTGCACGCCACCGTCGTCATGGTCACCCACGACCCGGTCGCCGCCGCCCACGCCGACCAGGTGCTCTTCCTCGCCGACGGCCTGATCGCGGACCGGCTGCCGCGCAGCTCCGCCACGGCCATCGCCGCCCGCATGACGACGCTCACCGCCCGCCCGGCCGCCTCCTGCGCGGGAGTGGCCGCCTGATGTTCCCGCGCCCCAACGGCCTGGCGCGCGCGGCGGTGCGCTTTCGCCCCGCCGCGTTCGTCGGCACCTTCGTCGCCCTGCTCATGACCGTCGCCATCGTCTCCGCCTGCGGAATCCTGCTCGAGAGCGGAGTGCGGGCGAGCGTCCCGCCGACCCGGTACGCCGAGGCCCCCGTCGTCGTCGCCGCCGACCAGCAGGCCCGCCTGCGGGTGGGCAGCGGCGAGGGCGAGTACGAGACCTATGCGCGGGTCCCGGAGCAGGCCCGGGTCGACGCCGCGCTGCTGGACCGGCTGGCCCCGCTGGGGCGGGCGGTGCCGGACGTGGTGTTCCCCGTACGGGAGGGCGACGGCCGCACCCTCGACGCGTACGGCTGGGGCTCCACCGCCTTCAGCGGTACGGAGCTCAGCGCCGGCCGGGCTCCGGCCGCCCCGGGCGAAATCGTCCTGGGCGGCGACCCGGGCACCCGGCAGGTACGGCTGGACACCCCGGTCGGGAAGCGGGAGTTCCGGGTCGTGGGCCACACGGCCGGGCCCGGCGTCTGGTTCTCCGACGCCGAGGCCCGCGCCCTGTCGGGGCACCCCGACACCCTCGACGCCATCGTGCTGTTCGGCGCCGACCCCGCGAAGGCGCGGGAGGTCCTGGACGGCCGGGCCCGGGTGCTGACCGGCTCCGACCGCAGCGTGGATCCCCGACTGGACGGCGCCAAGGAGCTGCTGGCCGGCCTCGGCGGCTCGTTCGGCGGCATCGCCACCCTCGTCGCCGTCTTCACCGCTGCCGGGACCGTCGCGCTCTCCGTCGGGCAGCGCTCCCGCGAGTACGCACTGCTGCGCGCGATCGGCGCCACCCCGCGCCAGATCCGCCGTACGGTCGCCACCGAAGCCCTGCTCGTCGCGCCGGTCGCGGGCGCGCTGGGCTGCGTACCCGGCATCGCCCTCGCCTCCTGGTGGTTCGGCCGGCTCCAGGCCAAGGGCGCGATCCCGGACGGGGTCGAACTGTCCGTCTCCTGGATCCCCTTGGTCAGCGCCGCCGGCATCGGCCTCGTCTCGGCCCTGCTCGCCGGCTGGGCCGCCGCCCGCCGGCCCGCCCGCATCCGCCCCGGCCTGGCCCTCGCCGCGGCCGCCGTGGAACGCCTGCGCCCGGGCTGGATCCGTACCCCGCTGGGGCTCGCCGCCCTGGCCGGCGGCGCCGCCTGCGCGGGCCTGGCCGCCACCGCCACCGGCGAGGACGCCGCCAATGCCGCGCTCGGCGTCGTCATGCTCTTCATGCTGGCCGTGGCCCTGCTCGGCCCGCTGATCGCCCGCGCCTGCGCCGCCGTGATCGGACTCCCGCTGCGCGCCGGCGGCGCCTCCGGCTCACTGGCAGCCGCCAACTCCCGCGCCCACGCCCGCCGGCTGGCCTCCGCGATCACCCCGATCGTCCTCGCCATGGCCTTCTCCTCGACGCTGGTCTTCCTGCACACCAGCGAGGACCGGGCCGTACGCCAGCAGCAGCAGGCGGGCTTGCTCGCCGACCACGTCATCGCGGACCCGTCCTCGGATGCGGTGGCGAGCGGCGCCGGAGTCGCCGTCACCCGCGGCTCCGTCCTCGTGGTGGCCGGCACGGGCGGCGACCGCTCGCTGCGGTCGGCCTCGGCCCAGGGCGTGACCGGCGACCTCGCCGCCGTCCAGGACCTTGGCGTCCGCGAGGGCTCGCTCGCACGCCTCGCCCCCGGAACCGTGGCCGTCGACCGCACCCTGGCCGACGCCTCGCACGCCTCGGTCGGCGACCGCATGGACCTGCGCATGCCCGACGGCACCCGGACCACCCCCGAGATCGTGGCGGTCTACACCCGGGGCCTCGGCCTCGGCGAGATCACCTTCCCGGCGGCCGACCTGAACCCCCACACCACCGCGGGCCGGGCCACCGAACTCCTGGTCCGCGGCCCGCTGCCGGCCGGCCTCGGCCCCGCGGTGTCCGCCTCGGCCTGGACCGCGGAGCGGAGCCTGGACCGGGAGCTCAACGCCTGGGCCAACACCACGATGGCGGCCGTCCTCGGCGGCTTCGCGGCCGTCGCCGCCGCCAACACCCTGGTCATGACCGTCCTGGACCGCCGCCGCGAACTGCACATGCTGCGCCTCGTCGGCTCCACCCGCCGCCAGGTGCTGCGCATGCTCCGCTGGGAGGCCCTGCTGGTCGGCTGCGCGGGCATCGGCCTGGGCTCGGCGATCGCCCTGGCGACACTGATCCCGCTGACCAACGCGGTCACGGGCACCTCCCCGTACGTCCCGCCCCTCGTGTACGGCTCCTTCGCGGCCGCCGCGCTGGCCCTGGCCCTGACGTCCACCACCCTCCCGGCCCGCCGGGCCCTGCGGATGCGGGGGTAGGGCGGGGGCGGGGCGGCGCCCCGGGTCAGCGCCGGACGGCCACCCAGGGGCCGACCCCGAGCTTCCCGGTGTTGCCGAGGTCGATGGAGTGCGTGAGCACCAGGGTCTGCCGGGGCGCGCCGGGCCGGGGCCCGATGTCCAGCACCCAGCCCTCCGCGGCCGGCACGGCCGAGTCGGTGACGAGGTTGCGCCACAGCAGCCCCACCGACGCGGCCTGCCCGGGCTGGAGCGTCACCTGCTCCGGAGCGGAGTCGAGACCGCTGCCGGTGGAGATGCCGTTCGACCCGTGCCCGACGGCGACTTCCACCGGCCGGCGCTGCTTGTCGAGCACGCGCACGTCCGGGTAGCCGTCCAGTACGTAGGGCTGCGCACCGCAGTTGACCAGCTGCACGTCCGCCACCCGCAGCCCCATCGCCGCGTTCCCGCTCCCTTCGAGGACCCGCACCCCGCCCTCGGGACACTCCTCCCCACCCGTCGCGCTCACCCCGGCACTCGGCTTCGCCGACGCCTTCGGCCCCTTCCCGGACGCGTCCGCGTCCGCGTCCGCCGTCGCCCCCGACACGGCTCGCGGCGCAGGTGGCACGTCACACCCCGCCAACACCCCCACCAACGCCAAAACCCCGCCAACTCCCCGCACCCACACCCTCGTCACCATCCCCCGACCCTACGACCCCCACCCCCACGCCCACCGCCCGCGGGCGCTTCGGGAGCCCGACCCCGCCGGGCGCGCTGCGGGGGACCTCGGGCGGCCGACCCGGTTCCGGGTGCCGCATCCCCGGCTCCGCCGGGCGGTGGCCCGGGGCGGGCCGGCCCGGCGCGTTGCGGGGTGTCCCAAGGGCCCGACCCGCCGCGGGGCGTGCTGCGC
>NZ_JBHWVM010000087.1:14019-33916 GCF_042736805.1 Streptomyces sp. NPDC060031 | reverse complement strand
CTTCTTTTTTTAAAACCACCCCCCCTCGGGGGCCCCGCTGTGGGGGTGGGGGGGGGGGGGCCCGGGGGGGGGGGGGGGCCCCCCCCCCCCCCCCCCCACCGCAGGACCGTGCGTGCTACTTGGCCGCGGCCTTCTTGGCCGCCTTGGGCGCCGGCTTCGGGGCCCCGGCCGGAGCCGGAGCCGCAGCGGGCGTCGGCTCGGCCGGTACGGCCGCAGCCTCCAGGCGGGCCACGCCGAACTTCAGCGCGGACTCGTAGGTGTTGTCCGGGTCGAGCCGGCGCAGCTCCTCCGCCAGCAGCTCGGCCGTTTCCCGGCGCTTGAGCGCCACCGCACGGTCGGGCTGACCCGGCATGCACAGCGTCGCCAGCGCCCCGTCCGCGCGGTCCAGGACGATCTCGCCGTCCTTGGTCTCCATGCGGACGGCGGTGAGGCCCGGGCCTCCGGACAGGGTCCGCTTGACGGGCACGCCGAGGCGGTCCGCCAGCCACATGGCCAGCAGCTCGCAGCTCGGGTTGTCGTCCTCGCCCTCGACGCTCGCCGAGGCGACCGAGTGGGCCTGCTGGTCCAGCGCGGCGGCCAGCATCGACCGCCACGGGGTGATCCGGGTCCAGGACAGGTCCGTGTCCCCGGGGGCGTAGGCTGCCGCCCGGGTGGCGAGAGCCCCGATCGGGTTCTCGCAGGAGTACGTGTCCGTGATCCGGCGCTGCCCCAGGGCACCCAGCGGGTCGCCCGCCAGGTCCGACGGAGCGCCTTCGGGCCACCAGACGACCACGGGGGCGTCCGGCAGGAGGAGCGGGAGAACCACCGACTGGGCGTGGTCGACCAGTTCACCGTGAAGGCGGAGCACAACCGTTTCGCCGGTGCCGGAGTCCGCCCCGACGCGGACTTCCGCGTCGAGACGGGCGTCGCGGCGGCTGCGCGGCGAGCGGGCGGCCCGCTTGATGACGACGATGATCCGCGAAGGGTGTTCGTGGGAAGCGTCCTTCGCCGACTTGAGCGCGTCGTACGCGTTCTCCTCGTCGGTCACGATCACCAGCGTGAGGACCATGCCGATGGCCGGCGTGCCGATGTCCCGGCGCGCCTGCACCAACGCGGCATTGATCTTGCTGGAGTTGGTCTCCGTGAGGTCGATCTTCATGGCCGGCGCCAGCTCCGTCCGTCTCGTGCGAGCATCTCGTCCGCCTCGACCGGTCCCCAGGTGCCCGCCGGGTACTGCGCGGGCTTGCCGTGCTTGTCCCAGTACTCCTCGATCGGGTCGAGGATGTTCCAGGACAGCTCGACCTCCTGGTGGCGCGGGAAGAGGTTCGCGTCACCCAGCAGGACATCCAGGATCAGCCGCTCGTACGCCTCGGGGCTCGACTCCGTGAAGGACTCGCCGTAGGCGAAGTCCATCGTCACGTCCCGGACCTCCATGGAGGTGCCCGGAACCTTGGAGCCGAAGCGCACCGTCACGCCTTCGTCGGGCTGGACCCGGATGACCAGGGCGTTCTGCCCCAGCTCCTCGGTCGCGCCCGACTCGAACGGCAGGTACGGGGCCCGCTTGAAGACCACGGCGATCTCGGTCACCCGGCGGCCCAGGCGCTTGCCGGTCCGCAGGTAGAACGGGACGCCCGCCCAGCGGCGGTTGTTGATCTCCAGGCGGACGGCCGCGTAGGTGTCGGTCTTCGACTTGGGGTCGATGCCGTCCTCTTCGAGGTACCCGACGACCTTCTCGCCGCCCTGCCAGGCCGCCGAGTACTGGCCGCGCACGGTGTGCTTGCCCAGGTCCTCGGGCAGCTCCACCGCGGTCAGCACCTTGAGCTTCTCGGCCACCAGCGCCTTGGGGTGGAAGGAGCCGGGCTCCTCCATCGCCGTCAGCGCGAGCAGCTGGAGCAGGTGGTTCTGGATGACGTCGCGGGCCGCGCCGATGCCGTCGTAGTAGCCGGCCCGGCCGCCGATGCCGATGTCCTCCGCCATGGTGATCTGCACGTGGTCGACGTACGACCGGTTCCAGATCGGCTCGAACATGGTGTTGGCGAAGCGGAGCGCCAGGATGTTCTGGACGGTCTCCTTGCCCAGGTAGTGGTCGATCCGGAAGACCTCGTCACGAGGGAAGACCTCGTGGACGACCTTGTTGAGCTCCTCGGCGCTCTTCAGGTTGTGGCCGAAGGGCTTCTCGATGACGGCGCGCCGCCACGAGCCCTCCTTCTGCGCCAGCCCGTGGTCCTTGAGCTGCTGGACCACCTTGGGGAAGAACTTCGGCGGGACGGACAGGTAGAAGGCGAAGTTGCCGCCCGTGCCCTGCGCCTTGTCCAGCTCCTCGATCGTGGCCTTCAGCGTCTCGAAGGCCGCGTCGTCGTCGAAGTCGCCCTGGACGAAGCGGCAGCCCTGTACCAGCTGCTGCCAGACCTCTTCACGGAACGGCGTACGGGAGTGCTCCTTGACGGCGTCGTGGACCTCCTTCGCGAAGTCCTCGTCCTGCCACTCGCGTCTGGCGAAGCCGATCAGCGAGAAGCCCGGCGGGAGCAGCCCGCGGTTGGCCAGGTCGTAGACGGCAGGCATCAGCTTCTTGCGCGACAGGTCACCCGTAACGCCGAAAATGACCAGGCCGGACGGCCCCGCGATGCGCGGGAGCCGCCGGTCCTGTGCGTCACGAAGCGGGTTCGCTCCGTTTACAAACAAGGTGTTCAGGCCTCCGTGGGGGCAAGGCGGGCAAGCTCCGCCTCGGTCGACTTCAGCAGGTCGTTCCAGGACGCCTCGAACTTCTCGACGCCCTCGTCTTCGAGCAGCTGCACCACATCGTCATACGAAATGCCCAGCTTCGCGACCGCTTCGAGCTCATTGCGCGCCTGCTCGTACGTGCCGCGGATGGTGTCGCCGGAGACCACGCCGTGATCGGCGGTGGCGTCCAGGGTGGCCTCGGGCATGGTGTTCACCGTGCCGGGGGCGACCAGGTCCACCACGTACAGGGTGTCCTTGTACGCCGGGTCCTTGACGCCGGTCGAGGCCCACAGCGGGCGCTGCTTGTTGGCGTGCGCCTTGTCCAGGGCGGCCCAGCGTTCGCCGGAGAAGACTTCCTCGTACGCCTCGTAGGCCAACCGGGCGTTGGCGAGCGCCGCCTTGCCCTTGAGGGCCTTGGCCTCGTCGGTGCCGACCGCGTCCAGGCGCTTGTCGATCTCGCTGTCCACGCGGGACACGAAGAAGGAGGCGACCGAGTGGATCTTGGAGAGGTCCAGGCCCGCGGTCTTCGCCTTCTCCAGGCCCGCCAGGTAGGCGTCCATGACCGCGCGGTAGCGCTCCAGCGAGAAGATCAGCGTGACGTTGACGCTGATGCCCTTCCCGATGACCTCGGTGATCGCCGGCAGGCCGGCTTCGGTCGCCGGGATCTTGATGAGCGTGTTCGGGCGGTCCACCAGCCAGGCGAGCTGCTTGGCCTCGGCGATGGTCGCCGCGGTGCTGTGCGCCAGGCGCGGGTCGACCTCGATCGAGACCCGGCCGTCCTGGCCCTCGGTCGCGTCGTAGACCGGGCGCAGGATGTCGGCGGCGTCGCGGACGTCCGCCGTGGTGATCATGCGGATCGCCTCTTCGACGGTGACCTTGCGGGCGGCGAGGTCGGCGAGCTGCTGCTCGTAACCGTCACCGCTGCTGATCGCCTTCTGGAAGATCGACGGGTTGGTGGTGACACCGACCACGTGCTGCTGGTCGATGAGCTCGGCCAGGTTGCCGGACGTGATCCGCTTGCGGGACAGGTCGTCCAGCCAGATCGCCACGCCCTCGTCGGAGAGGCGCTTGAGTGCGTCTGTCATGGGAATTGCATCTCCTACTGGTCTGGGTACGGGCGTCAGCGCGCGGCGGCGGCGAGCGATTCCCGGGCGGCGGCGGTCACGGCCTCGGGGGTGAAGCCGAACTCGCGGAACAGCACCTTCGCGTCGGCCGAGGCACCGAAGTGCTCCAGCGAGACGATCCGGCCGGCGTCGCCGACGTAGCGGTGCCAGGTCAGGCCGATGCCGGCCTCGACCGCGACACGCGCCTTGACGGAGGGCGGCAGGACGCTGTCCTTGTACTCCTGGCTCTGCTCCTCGAACCACTCCACGGAGGGCATCGAGACCACGCGGGCGGGAACGCCCTCGGCCTGGAGCGCCTCGCGCGCGGCCACGGCGAGCTGCACCTCGGAACCGGTGCCGATGAGCACGACCTGGGGGGCGCCGCCTTCGGCCTCGAAGAGCACGTAACCGCCCTTGGCGGCGTTCTCGTTGCGCTCGTACGTGGGCACGCCCTGGCGGGTGAGCGCCAGACCGTGCGGAGCGCCCTTGCCGAACACCTTGGTGTGGCGGCGCAGGATCTCGCGCCAGGCGATGGCGGTCTCGTTCGCGTCGGCCGGGCGGACCACGTTCAGGCCCGGGATGGCGCGCAGCGAGGCGACGTGCTCGACCGGCTGGTGGGTCGGGCCGTCCTCGCCGAGGCCGATGGAGTCGTGCGTCCACACGTACGTCACCGGCAGGTGCATCAGGGCGGACAGCCGGACGGCGTTGCGCATGTAGTCGGAGAACACCAGGAAGGTGCCGCCGTAGATACGGGTGTGGCCGTGCAGGGCGATGCCGTTCATGGACGCGGCCATGGCGTGCTCGCGGATGCCGAAGTGGATGGTGCGGCCGTACGGGTCGGCCTCCGGCAGCGGGTTGCCCACCGGCAGGAACGAGGAGTTCTTGTCGATGGTGGTGTTGTTGGAGCCGGCGAGGTCGGCCGAGCCGCCCCACAGCTCCGGGATGACCGCGCCGAGCGCCTCGAGCACCTTGCCGGAGGCGGCGCGGGTGGCGACACCCTTGCCGGTCTCGAAGACGGGGAGCTCGTCCTCCCAGCCCGCGGGCAGCTCGTTGGCATTGATGCGGTCGAACTCCGCGGCGCGCTCCGGGTTGGCCGTGCGCCAGGCGGAGAAGTCCTTCTCCCACGCGGCCTTGGCCTCGCGGCCGCGGTCCCCGAGGGTGCGGGTGTGCGCGAGCACCTCGTCGGAGACCTCGAAGGTCTGCTCCGGGTCGAAGCCGAGCACGCGCTTGGTGGCGGCGACCTCGTCGTCGCCGAGGGCCGAGCCGTGCGAGGCCTCGGTGCCCTGGGCGTGCGGGGCGGGCCAGGCGATGATCGAGCGGGCCGCGATGAAGGACGGGCGCCCGGTCTCGGCCTTGGCTGCCTGGAGGGCGGCGTACAGCGCCTTCGGGTCGAGGTCGCCGTTGTCCTGCTGCGCGACGCGCTGGACGTGCCAGCCGTACGCCTCGTAGCGCTTCAGCGTGTCCTCGGAGACGGCCGTCTCCGTGTCGCCCTCGATGGAGATGTGGTTGTCGTCCCACAGCAGCACCAGGTTGCCGAGCTTCTGGTGACCGGCCAGCGCGGACGCCTCGTGGGAGATGCCCTCCTGCAGGCAGCCGTCGCCCGCGATCGCGTAGACCATGTGGTCGAAGGGGGAGGTGGCCGCGGGGGCCTGCGGGTCGAACAGACCGCGCTCGTAGCGGGCGGCCATGGCCATGCCCACCGCGTTGGCGACGCCCTGGCCCAGCGGGCCGGTGGTGGTCTCGACGCCGGCCGTGTGGCCGTACTCCGGGTGGCCCGGGGTCTTCGAGCCCCACGTGCGGAACGCCTTGAGGTCGTCCAGCTCCAGGCCGAAACCGCCCAGGTAGAGCTGGGTGTAGAGGGTCAGGGACGAGTGGCCCGCGGAGAGCACGAAACGGTCGCGACCGACCCACTCCGGGTCCGCCGGGTCGTGGCGCATCACCTTCTGGAAGAGGGTGTACGCGGCGGGGGCCAGGCTCATCGCCGTGCCCGGGTGGCCGTTTCCGACCTTCTGGACCGCGTCCGCGGCCAGGATGCGGGCGGTGTCAACGGCCCGCTGGTCCAGTTCGGTCCACTCGAGCTCTGTGGTGGTCGGCTTGGTGCTCACCGTTTTTCAGGGCTCCTCTCCACATGTCTGTTCCCGGTACGAACGGTGCACCGGCGCGATTCCGAGCCTACCCCCGCCACGGCGTGCAGCTATTCGAGTACCCGCGGTCCGTCGTGACGTCTGGGCGCCGATCGGACCAACACGGGGTGACCCCCGCGCGGGACGGGATAAGAGCTACGTCTACAGTGGCGTGGTACGCGCAAGTCCTTACCGGGCCTTCCTATCCGAAGCGTCTGCGCCGGAGCTTGCTGGATTCTCTGTCAGGGGTGTGCGTGACGGCCGTCGAATCCCGTCCAGCGGGGGTGCTCGGGACGAGCCCCGGTCACCGGCCGCTCGGGGCCCGGGCCATGGCTTTCGTGGCATTGACCAAGCCGCGGATCATCGAACTTCTGCTGATCACCACAGTGCCGGTGATGTTCCTCGCCGAGCAGGGCGTGCCCTCGCTCTGGCTGGTCCTCACGACCTGCTTCGGCGGCTACCTGTCCGCGGGCGGCGCCAACGCGCTGAACATGTACATCGACCGCGACATCGACGCGCTGATGGACCGCACCTCGCAGCGACCGCTGGTGACCGGCATGGTGAGCCCGCGCGAATGCCTGGCGTTCGGCATCACCCTCGCCGTGGTTTCCACCCTCTTCTTCGGCCTGCTCGTCAACTGGCTGTCGGCGGCCCTCTCGCTCGGTGCGCTCCTCTTCTACGTCGTGGTCTACACGATGCTGCTGAAGCGGCGCACCGCCCAGAACATCGTCTGGGGCGGCATCGCGGGCTGCATGCCGGTGCTCATCGGCTGGTCGGCCGTCAAGAACGAGGTCTCCTGGGCCGCGGTCATCCTCTTCCTCGTCATCTTCTTCTGGACGCCGCCGCACTACTGGCCGCTGTCGATGAAGGTGAAGGACGACTACGCGCGTGTCGGCGTCCCGATGCTCCCGGTCGTGGCCGGCAACCAGGTCGTGGCGCGCCAGATCGTCCTCTACAGCTGGGTGATGGTGGCGGTCTCGCTGCTGCTGACCCCGCTGGGGTACACCGGCTGGTTCTACACCGCGGTCGCGCTGGTGGCGGGCGGCTGGTGGCTGTGGGAGGCGCACGCGCTGCACGCGCGGGCCAAGGCCGGCGTGACGGGCGCGAAGCTCAAGGAGATGCGGCTGTTCCACTGGTCCATCACCTATGTGTCGCTGCTCTTCGTGGCGGTGGCCGTGGATCCCTTCCTCCGTTGATTACTCGCCGGTAGCATGCCTTCCATGGCAGACACCACGGCAGAGACCGCAGGCAGCGAAGGCGCCGCGGCCAAGAAGCAGGAGCGCACGGCGGCGAAGCTGGCCAGGCAGATCGGCGCGTTCGCCAAGCAGCACGGCGGCGTCGAGGGCCACCTCGCCCACATCGGCCAGGCCGGCACCCGGATCGTGCTCGTCGGCACGGACGGCGGCTGGGGCGACCTGGTGGCCCCGGCGTACGAGGTGGCGCAGCTCGCCGCCGAGAAGGCCGGGCTGACCCTCCACGAGGAGTTCGACGGGGAGTTCGCCGCGCGCGTGAAGACCGGGCCGTACGAGTGGGACCGGATGGCCGGCATCCAGCTCGGCGGAAACCCGAACCCGGCGGCCTGACCCCGCGCCGGGCGGCCTGACCCGGCCCGCGGCGGCCTGACCCGGCGCCCGGGGAGCGCTCGGTCAACAGCGCGAGCAACACCTCACACCCCGCTCACCCGTTAGGACGTGTGGAAGCCCCTTCCTCACGTCCGCAACGGGATGCCCGGATGATCGAAACGCCGCCCCTGGTGGACCAGTACTGCCAGGGAGTGCTCCGCACGGAGCTGGGTCTCGGCACCTTCGAGGCCCAGTTGATCCGCTCCGCCGGCCCGCCCGCCGCCGGCACCACCTTCTTCGACACCCAGACCGGCTTCGCGGTGCGCCGCTGGTGCCCGCCGCTGCTCGGCCTCGAACCGCACTGCGCTCCCGCCCGCTACCTGGCCCGGCGCCGTGAACTGGGCGCCGCCGAGTCCGCCCGGCTGCTCCTGCGGGGCTCGGGGGTCGCCGCGTACCTGGTCGACACCGGTGCGGACGGCGACCTCACCGGACCCAAGGAGCTGGCGCTCGCCGGGGACGCCGAGGCCTTCGAGGTGGTCCGCCTGGAGCTGCTGGCCGAGCAGGTCGCCGACACCTCCGGGACGGTGGCCGCCTTCCTCGCCAACCTCGCCGAGGCCGTCCACCACTGCGCCGCCGGGGCCGCGGCCTTCTCCTGCGGTGCCACCCCGGCCCTGGACCCCGAGCCGCCCGGCCCGGGGGAGGTGCGCGGGGCGGCCGACCGGTGGCTGGCCCGCCGGACCAGGGGCGAGGCCGTACGGGACCCCGTACTCCTGCGGCACCTGCTGTGGAGCGCGGTGTCGTCCGGGCTGCCGCTGCAGCTGCACACCGGCACGGCCGCGGGTACGGCCGCGGGCGATGCGGGGCCGCCGACCGGGTTCGTACGGGCCACCGCGGGCCTGGGCACGCGCCTCGTGCTGCTCGGCGGATACCCGCAGCACCGCCGCGCCGCGCAGCTGGCGGCGGCCTTCCCGCACGTGTACGCCGATGTCGGCGCGGCCCTCGGGCAGACCGGGGCCCGCGCCTCGGCGGTCCTGGCCGAGCTGCTGGAGATCGCGCCGTTCGGCAAGCTGCTCTTCTCAAGCGGCGGGCGGCGGCTGCCCGAACTGCACGCGGTGGGCGCCCTGGTGTTCCGGGAGGCCCTGGGCCGCGTACTGGGCGGTTGGGTCGCCGACGGGGCCTGGTCCTGGCCGGACGCGGGCCGGGTGGCCGCCATGGTCGCGGCGGGCAACGCCCGCCGCGTCTACCGGCTGGACGGGCGCGGCTGACGCTCCGACCGGCCGGAGCGTCAGACGGTGGACAGCTGCGCGTCGCCCTGGGCCGGGATCTCCGCCTGCGCCGCCGGCCGCTCGCGCAGGCTCAGCGCGACGCGGAGCACCGCGATCCACACCAGGCAGGAGCCGAGCATGTGCGCGGCGACCAGGGCCTCCGGCACCTTGGTGAAGAACTGCACGTAGCCGATGCCGCCCTGGGCGAGCAGCACGATCAGCAGATCGCGGGCGCGCGCCCGGGTGTCGGCGGGGGCGTCCACCACGCGCAGCACCAGCCACATGGCCACGGCGAGCGCACACACCAGCCAGGCGGCGACGGCGTGCACATGGGCGGTGGTCGACCAGTCGAACGGCATGCGCTTGATCTCGCTGCTGTCGCCGGCGTGCGGACCGGAGCCGGTCACGATCGTGCCCGCCGCGATGAGCACCACGGTGGCCGCGAGCATCGTCCACGACAGCTTGCGCACCGGACCGGGCACGCGCGGCCGGGCATCGGTGTCACCCTCGCGGGTGCGCTGCCAGGTGATCGTCGCCACGGTGATGAGCGAGGTGGCGAGCAGGAAGTGCCCGGCCACGCTGTAGGGGTTGAGCCCCGTCATGACGGTGATGCCGCCGAGCACGGCGTTGCCCATCACGATGGCGAACTGGAGCCAGCCGAGCCGGGTCAGCGAACGGCGCCAGGGCTTGGCCGAGCGGGCGGCGATGATCCCCCAGCCAACGGCCGCGCAGAGCACGTACGTCAGCATGCGGTTGCCGAACTCGATGGCACCGTGGATGCCCTGTTCCCGGGTCGCGACCAGGCTGTCGTCGGTGCACTTGGGCCAGGTGTCGCAGCCGAGACCTGATCCGGTCAGCCGCACCGCGCCGCCCGTGACGACGATGACCACGCTCATCAGGAGCGCGGCGGCCGCGGCCCGCCGGACGGTCCGGGACGACGGAGTCCAGCGGCTGGCGATGTAAGCGAGAGGGGTCAACACGGCCCTTATCGTACGCGGACCCTTGTGCAAACTTTCACGAGGGGGTGGCCGCCGGGGCGTCCGGGCCGACGACCAGCCGGAACCTGGCCCCGGCGGGGTCGCCTTCGGCGTGCCACCAGACGCGGACCCGCCAAAGGGCGCTGTCGCCGGGGTAGTCGGCCGACGCCGCGAAGCCCCGTACCAATTCGGACCCTACGTCCTCTGCTGTCCTGTTCCTCACCTCTGCACCGCTGTGCCACGGATGAGACGGTACGTTCCACAGCCCGTCAGGACCCCGCACCTCGACGCGCCACACCGCGACCCAGGGGGTGACCTCCAGCATCGTGCGTACCTGGTCCCCCTCCAGGTGAAGCCGGACCGCGATCTCGGACTCCGCCGCGCCCTGGATCCGGGCGGCCACCACGGCCTGGGGCAGCAGCCGTTCGGGCAGCAGACCCCGGGTGCGCAGGCTGACCAGGGAGTCGAAGGACAGGAAGCGCAGCCGCAGTTCGAGCTGGCGGCCGATGTGGTCCAACGCCTCCTCGGCCTCCTGGGACTCCTCGGAGCCCGGATCGGCGAGCAGCAGGCGACGGAAGTCACCCTCGGCGTCCACCGCCCAGGCCACCGCGTCCTCGGCGAGACCCAGCTCCGCGAGCCGGTCGCCGAGGAAGACCTTCGCCTGCGCGAGCCCGCGCTGGTTGACCGGGTCCTCCTGGTCCAGGGAGGCCCAGACGCCGACCGCGCCGCGGGTCAGGTCGCGGGCGCGCTCACCGGCCGCCCGCTCCATGGCACTCGGACCGTTCTCGGACCCGGGGCCGAGCGGGTGCCGGGGCAGCCGCTCCGCGTCGCTCAGCGGCCAGGACAGCCATACCCCCTGGTTGATCAGGCCCCGGGCGTACCAGCGGGCGTACTCCGGGGCGTGCCCGGCCGCCTGCTGGGAGAACCGCAGCCCCTCCTCGATCGCGGCCAGCGCCCCGGCCCGGTCGGCGCCCGCGAAGCGCCGCGCCGCCAGGTCGCCCAGGCGCAGCCCGAGGCGGGCGGCGCACTCCGCGTCCGTACGGGCCGGCTCGCGCAGGGCCCCGATCAGCTCGCCCAGCAGAGCGTCGGCCTCCGCCGGCTCCGCCTGCGCCGCGCCCGACCGGATCCGTGCCCACTGCTCGTCCAGCCGCAGAACGGCCTCCCGCTGCGCCATGCCCGCCCCCCGGCGTCTGTGGTGCGCTGTCGTGTGGAGGCGCCCATCCTCCTCGCAACGTCAAGCCCAGGGGAAGGGATTCACTCCCAGCGGAAGTAGCGCGCGGCGGCGCCCAGACCGAGTACGGACCAGCCGGCCAGCACGGCCGCGTCGCCCCACGGCAGCGCGGCCCCGTGCTGGAGCACCTCGCGCAGACCGTCGGACAGGGCCGAGATCGGGAGCAGGCCGAGAACGGACTGCACCGCGCCCGGGAACTTCTCCAGCGGCACGATCACCCCGCCGCCGACCAGCAGGAGCAGGAAGACCAGGTTGGCGGCGGCCAGGGTCGCCTCGGCCTTGAGGGTGCCCGCCATCAGCAGTCCGAGGCCGGAGAAGGCGGCCGTGCCGAGCAGGATCAGCACGGCGGCCGAGAGCGGGTTGCCGTGCGGGGACCAGCCCAGGGCGAAGGCGATCGCCGTCAGCAGCGCGATCTGCAGCACCTCGGTGACCAGCACGGACAGGGTCTTGGCGGCCATCAGCGCCCAGCGCGGCAGCGGCGAGGCCCCGAGCCGCTTCAGCACCCCGTAGCGGCGGTCGAAGCCGGTGGCGATGGCCTGGCCGGTGAAGGCCGTGGACATCACCGCGAGCGCGAGGATCCCCGGAGCCAGGAAGTCGACCGACTTCTCGCTGCCCGTGTCGATGATGTCGACGGCGGAGAAGAGGGTCAGCAGCAGCGCCGGGATGATCACGGTCAGCAGCAGCTGCTCCCCGTTGCGCAGCAGCATCCGGGTCTCCAGCGCCGTCTGCGCCAGGATCATCCGGGACACGGGCGCGGCCCCCGGGCGGGGGGTGAACGTACCGGCGCTCATGCGCGCAGCTCCTTACCGGTCAGTTCGAGGAAGACGTCTTCGAGGGTGTGCCGCTCGACGGAGAGGCTGTCCGGCATCACGCCGTGCTGCGCGCACCAGGAGGCGACCGTGGCCAGCAGCTGCGGGTGGACGTCGCCGGTGACCCGGTAGGTGCCCGGGGTGAGCTCGGCGGCCTGGGTGCCGTCCGGCAGGGCCTTCAGCAGCGAGGCGAGGTCGAGGGCGGGGCGGCCGGTGAAGCGCAGGGTGTTCTCGGCGCCGCCGCGGCACAGCTGCTCGGGGGTGCCGTGGGCGATGACCTTGCCGGCGTCGATGACGGCGACCTCGTCCGCGAGCTGCTCGGCCTCGTCCATGTGGTGGGTGGTGAGGACGACGGACACCCCGTCGGCGCGCAGTTCCCGTACGAGGTCCCAGGTCGCGCGGCGGGCCTGCGGGTCCAGGCCCGCGGTCGGCTCGTCCAGGAAGACCAGTTCGGGGCGGCCCACGACGGCCATGGCGAGGGCCAGGCGCTGCTGCTGGCCACCCGAGAGCCGGCGGTAGGCGGTGCGGCCGCAGCCGCCGAGGCCGAGGCGTTCCACGAGGGCGTCGACGTCGAGGGGGTCGGCGTACAGCTTGGCCATGTGGCGCAGCATCTCGACGGCCCGGGCGCCGGAGTAGACGCCTCCGGACTGGAGCATCACGCCGATGCGGGGGCGCAGGGCCTCGGCCCGGGTGACGGGGTCGAGGCCGAGGACGCGGACGGTTCCGGCGTCGGGGCGGCGGTAGCCCTCGCAGGTTTCCACGGTGGTCGTCTTGCCCGCGCCGTTGGGGCCCAGGACCGCGGTGACGCGGGCCCTGCGGACGGTGAGGTCCAAGCCGTCCACCGCTGTCTTGGGGCCGTACCGCTTCACCAGTCCGCGGATCTCCACGGCGGGGTCGTTGCTCATGAAGGGTGAGTCTACGGAGCGGGGCGAGGCGTCCGGAGAGGGGGCGTGGGTCCCGCGGTGGCCGCTCTCGCCGCGGTGGGATTCGAACACCGCGTCGGGGACACGGCTCTCTTCAGCCTCGCGATCCTGGATGGCCCAGCGCCATTCAGTGATCTTTTCCGGAACTCGATGGTTACCGTGCCGGGCAACGTCGTGGGCGGGGGATTGCTGGTGGGGGCCGTTGGCGGGTTCACCGGCGGGGGTCCGCGGCAGGGCGGAGAGTCGACTTCCACTTAACTCTCCGTGGATAAATAAGGTAACCCTTAGTGATAGAGGCCACCTGGAGTGGCCTCGGTCACGGCTTGTCGGAGCTCGACTAATTACGCAACAATGGCGTTGTGAAATACGGCGAACGGCAGACAGAGACCCCCCAGGGGGAACTGGCGACCGGGGAGCGGTCAACCCGCAACCGGGTCGCGCGGTCCATCCTGGACCACGGTCCGTCCACCGTCGCCGACCTCGCCCAGCGCCTCGGCCTCACCCAGGCGGCCGTCCGCCGCCACCTCGACACGCTCGTCGCCGACGACGTGGTCGCATCCCGTGAGCAGCGCGTGTACGGCGCGCGGACCCGGGGCCGGCCCGCCAAGGTCTTCGCGCTGACCGACTGCGGCCGCGACGCCTTCGACCAGTCCTACGACACGCTCGCCGCGGACGCCCTGCGCTGGATCGCGCAGTCCGTGGGCGGCGGGGAGCAGGGGGAGGCGGCCGTCGCCGCCTTCGCCCGGGCCCGGATGGAGACGCAGGCGGTGAGCTACCGCGAAGCCCTGGAGGCGGCCGCCCCCGCGCAGCGGACCGAGGCCCTCGCCAAGGCGTTGACCGCGGACGGGTACGCTGCTACGGCGAAGAGCGCTCCCGGTCCGCACAGCGGTGAACAGCTCTGCCAGCACCACTGCCCGGTCGCTCACGTCGCCGAGCAGTTCCCGCAGCTCTGCGAGGCGGAGACCGAGGTCTTCTCCCGCCTGCTCGGGACGCATGTGCAGCGTCTCGCCACGATCGCCCACGGCGACGGGGTGTGCACCACGTTCATTCCGCGAGGCGCGGGCGCCCCACACACTGACACATCAGTATCTGCAAGCACGGCCGGGAGGAACCCCGCATGACCACGGAGACTGCTCACCCTGAGCTCGATGGCCTGGGCACCTACGAATACGGCTGGGCCGACTCCGACGCGGCCGGCGCCGCTGCCAAGCGGGGTCTGTCCGAGGATGTCGTCCGCGACATCTCGGCCAAGAAGTCCGAGCCGGAGTGGATGCTGAAGCTCCGCCTCAAGGGCCTCAAGCTGTTCGACAAGAAGCCCATGCCGAACTGGGGCTCCGACCTCTCGGGCATCGACTTCGACAACATCAAGTACTTCGTGCGCTCCACCGAGAAGCAGGCCGCTTCCTGGGAGGACCTGCCGGAGGACATCAAGAACACGTACGACAAGCTCGGCATCCCGGAGGCGGAGAAGCAGCGCCTCGTCGCCGGTGTCGCGGCCCAGTACGAGTCCGAGGTCGTCTACCACCAGATCCGCGAGGACCTGGAGGAGCAGGGCGTCATCTTCCTCGACACGGACACCGCGCTCAAGGAGCACCCGGAGCTCTTCCAGGAGTACTTCGGCACGGTCATCCCGGTCGGCGACAACAAGTTCGCGTCGCTGAACACCGCCGTGTGGTCGGGCGGCTCGTTCATCTACGTGCCCAAGGGCGTCAAGGTCGACATTCCGCTCCAGGCCTACTTCCGTATCAACACGGAGAACATGGGCCAGTTCGAGCGGACGCTGATCATCGTCGACGAGGACGCGTACGTCCACTACGTCGAGGGCTGCACCGCCCCGATCTACTCCTCGGACTCGCTGCACAGCGCCGTGGTCGAGATCATCGTGAAGAAGGGCGGCCGCTGCCGCTACACGACCATCCAGAACTGGTCGAACAACGTCTACAACCTGGTCACCAAGCGCGCCGTGGCGTACGAGGGCGCGACCATGGAGTGGGTCGACGGCAACATCGGTTCCAAGGTCACCATGAAGTACCCGGCCGTCTACCTGATGGGCGAGCACGCCAAGGGCGAGACGCTGTCCATCGCCTTCGCGGGCGAGGGCCAGCACCAGGACGCCGGCTCCAAGATGGTCCACATGGCGCCGTACACCTCCTCGAACATCGTCTCCAAGTCGGTGGCGCGAGGCGGCGGCCGCACCTCGTACCGAGGCCTCGTGGAGATCGGCGAGGGCGCCCACGGCTCGAAGTCCAACGTGCTGTGTGACGCGCTCCTGGTCGACACCATCTCCCGCTCGGACACGTACCCCTACGTGGACGTCCGCGAGGACGACGTGTCCATGGGCCACGAGGCGACCGTCTCCAAGGTCTCCGACGACCAGCTCTTCTACCTGATGAGCCGCGGTCTGACGGAGTTCGAGGCCATGGCGATGATCGTGCGCGGCTTCGTCGAGCCGATCGCGCGTGAGCTGCCGATGGAGTACGCGCTGGAGCTGAACCGGCTGATCGAGCTGCAGATGGAGGGCTCGGTCGGTTAGTCCCGACCGCCCGATTTCCGCAGACATTCTTTGACGTAGGAAGAGAGCACGAAGACAGCCATGGCTGAGGCTCAGAACATTCCGGCGGGTTCGACCACCGCCGGCGCGATCGCGGTGGCCGCCGAGTCCACCGTCGCCACCCGGATGAGCGCCCCCCCGTCCTTCGACGTGGCGGACTTCCCCGTGCCCCACGGCCGCGAGGAGGAGTGGCGCTTCACCCCGCTGGCGCGCCTGCGTGGTCTCCACGACGGCACCGCGGTCGCCAACGGCACCATGAAGGCCCAGATCGACGCGCCCGAAGGCGTCACGATCGAATCGGTGGAGCGCGACGACGCCCGCATCGGCAAGGCCGGCACCCCGGCGGACCGGGTCGCCGCGCAGGCGTTCTCGTCCTTCGCCAAGGCCACGGTCGTCACCGTGCCCAAGGAAGCCGTCCTGACCGAGCCGGTGCGCGTCTCGCTGCACGGCGAGGGCGGCACCACCTTCGGCCACACCGTCTTCGACGTCCAGGCCTTCGCCGAGGCCGTCATCGTCATCGACCACACCGGTGACGGCGTGCGCGCCGCCAACGTCGACTTCCTCGTCGGCGACGGAGCCAAGCTCACCGTCGTGTCCGTGCAGGACTGGGACGCCACCGCCGTCCACTGCTCCCAGCACAACACGCTGGTCGGCCGCGACGCGACCTTCAAGTCGATCGTGGTCACCTTCGGCGGCGACGTCGTACGCCTGCACCCGCGCGTGACGTACGCCGGCCCCGGCGGCGACGCCGAGCTCCTCGGCCTGTACTTCACCGACGCCGGCCAGCACCAGGAGCACCGCCTCCTGGTCGATCACAGCGCCCCGCACTGCAAGTCGCACGTGGTCTACAAGGGCGCGCTCCAGGGACAGGACGCCCACGCGGTCTGGATCGGCGACGTGCTGATCGAGAAGACCGCCGAGGGCACCGACACCTACGAGATGAACCGCAACCTCGTCCTCACGGACGGCGCGCGGGTCGACTCGGTGCCGAACCTGGAGATCGAGACCGGCGAGATCGTCGGCGCCGGCCACGCCTCGGCGACCGGCCGCTTCGACGACGAGCAGCTCTTCTACCTGCAGGCCCGCGGCATCCCGGCCGACGAGGCCCGCCGCCTGGTCGTGCGCGGCTTCTTCGCCGAGCTCGTCCAGCAGATCGGTGTCCCGGACATCGAGGAGCGCCTTCTCGCGAAGATCGAGGTCGAGCTCGAGGCGTCGGTCTGATGACTTACCTCAAGGCCTGTGCGCTGAGCGAGCTGGAGGAGAACACCCCCAAGCGGGTGGAACTCGACGGCACGCCGGTGTCCATCGTCTCCGCCGAGGGGGAGGTGTTCGCGATCAACGACATCTGCTCGCACGCGAACGTCTCGCTCTCGGAGGGCGAGGTCGAGGACTGCATGATCGAGTGCTGGCTGCACGGGTCGTCCTTCGACCTGCGCACCGGCAAGCCGTCCAGTCTGCCCGCGACGCGCCCCGTACCCGTATACCCCGTAAAGATCGAAGGGGACGACGTGCTCGTCTCCCTCACCCAGGAGTCTTGAGGTATCCATGGCAACGCTTGAAATCCACGACCTGCACGTCTCCGTCGAGGCCGAAAACGGTGCGCGCGAGATCCTCAAGGGCGTCGACCTCACCGTCAAGCAGGGTGAGACGCACGCCATCATGGGTCCGAACGGCTCCGGCAAGTCCACCCTGGCGTACTCCCTCGCCGGTCACCCGAAGTACACCATCACCGGTGGCACCGTGACCCTCGACGGCGAAGACGTCCTGGAGATGTCCGTCGACGAGCGCGCCCGCGCCGGCGTCTTCCTCGCCATGCAGTACCCGGTCGAGGTCCCCGGCGTCTCGGTCTCCAACTTCCTGCGTACGTCGGCCACCGCCATCCGTGGCGAGGCGCCGAAGCTGCGTACCTGGGTGAAGGAGGTCAAGTCCGCGATGGAGCAGCTCCAGATGGACACGGCCTTCGCCGAGCGCAACGTCAACGAGGGCTTCTCCGGCGGTGAGAAGAAGCGCCACGAGATCCTTCAGCTGGAGCTCCTCCAGCCGAAGATCGCGATCCTCGACGAGACCGACTCCGGCCTGGACGTCGACGCCCTGCGCATCGTCTCGGAGGGCGTCAACCGCGTCCGCGAGACCGGTGAGGTCGGCACCCTGCTGATCACCCACTACACGCGCATCCTGCGCTACATCAAGCCCGATTTCGTTCACGTCTTCGCGAACGGTCGCATCGCCGAGTCCGGTGGCGCCGAGCTGGCGGACCAGCTGGAGGCCGAGGGCTACGACAAGTACGTGAAGGGTGGCGCAACCGCGTGACACAGCTGCCTGGCCTCCTCGACATCGAGGCGATCCGCAAGGACTTCCCCCTTCTGGATCGTGTGGTCCACGACGGGAAGAAGATCGTTTACCTGGACAACGCGGCGACTTCGCAGAAGCCGCGCCAGGTGCTCGACGCGCTGAACGAGTACTACGAGCAGCACAACGCCAACGTCCACCGCGGCGTGCACGTGCTCGCCGAGGAGGCCACGGCGCTGTACGAGGGCGCTCGCGACAAGATCGCCGCCTTCATCAACGCGCCGAGCCGCAACGAGGTGATCTTCACCAAGAACGCCTCGGAGTCGCTCAACCTGGTCGCGAACATGCTCGGCTGGGCGGACGAGCCCTACCGGGTCGACCGCGAGACCGAGATCGCCATCACGGAGATGGAGCACCACTCCAACATCGTCCCGTGGCAGCTGCTCTCGCAGCGCACCGGCGCGAAGCTGAAGTGGTTCGGCCTGACCGACGACGGCCGGCTCGACCTGTCCAACATCGAAGAGGTCATCACGGAGAAGACGAAGATCGTCTCCTTCACGCTGGTCTCCAACATCATGGGCACGGTCAACCCGGTCGACGCGATCGTGCGCCGGGCGCAGGAGGTCGGCGCGCTGGTGCTGATCGACGCCTCGCAGGCCGCTCCCCACATGCCGCTGGACGTCCAGGCCCTCGGCGCCGACTTCGTGGCCTTCACCGGCCACAAGATGTGCGGCCCGACCGGCATCGGCGTGCTCTGGGGCCGCCAGGAGCTGCTCGAGGACCTGCCGCCGTTCCTCGGCGGCGGCGAGATGATCGAAACCGTCTCGATGCACTCCTCGACGTACGCCCCGGCGCCCCACAAGTTCGAGGCCGGTACGCCCCCGATCGCCCAGGCCGTCGGCCTCGGCGCGGCCGTGGACTACCTGACCGCGATCGGCATGGACAAGATCGCCGCGCACGAGCACGCGATCACCGAGTACGCGATCAAGCGTCTCGCCGAGGTGCCCGACCTGCGGATCATCGGCCCCACCACGGCCGAGGACCGCGGCGCCGCGATCTCCTTCGTGCTCGGTGACATCCACCCGCACGACGTCGGCCAGGTACTGGACGAGCAGGGCATCGCGGTCCGCGTGGGACACCACTGCGCCCGCCCGGTCTGCCTCCGGTACGGAATTCCGGCGACGACGCGAGCGTCTTTCTATCTGTACTCCTCTCCGGCGGAGGTCGACGCACTGGTCGACGGGCTGGAGCACGTACGGAACTTCTTCGGATAGCGACGGCGAGGGCGACGAGGCGCAGTGAAGCTGGAATCGATGTACCAGGAACTGATCCTGGACCACTACAAGCACCCGCGCGGGCGCGGCCTGCGCGACGGCGACGCCGAGGTGCACCACGTCAATCCGACATGCGGCGACGAGATCACGCTGCGCGTGAAGTATGACGGCGAGACGCTCACCGACGTCTCCTACGAAGGCCAGGGCTGCTCCATCAGCCAGGCCGGCGCGTCCATACTGAACGAGCTGCTCGTCGGCAAGGAGCTCGCCGAGGCTCAGAAGATCCAGGCCGTGTTCCTGGAGCTGATGCAGTCCAAGGGCAAGATCGAGCCCGACGAGGAGATGGAGGAGGTGCTGGAGGACGCGGTCGCGTTCGCCGGTGTCTCCAAGTATCCGGCGCGGGTGAAGTGTGCTCTGCTGAGCTGGATGGCGTGGAAGGACGCGACCGCCCAGGCACTGGGCGACGCCGAGAGGAAGACGGCATGACCGAGAACGCGACACCCGAGGCGTCGATCAAGCCGGCCACCGAGGAAGAGGTCCGCGAGGCCCTCTACGACGTGGTCGACCCCGAGCTGGGCATCGACGTCGTCAACCTGGGCCTGATCTACGGCATCCACGTCGACGACGCGAACATCGCCACCCTGGACATGACGCTGACGTCGGCGGCCTGCCCGCTGACGGACGTCATCGAGGACCAGGCGAAGTCGGCGACGGACGGCATCGTCAACGAACTGCGCATCAACTGGGTCTGGATGCCCCCGTGGGGCCCGGACAAGATCACGGACGACGGCCGTGAGCAGCTGCGCGCGCTCGGCTTCAACGTCTGAGCCACCGCACTTCGAGAAGGGGCCCCCGCCCCCCCCGGGGGCCGGCGCGGTGTACGGGGCCCGGGGGGGGCCGCCGGGGGCGGGCGGCGGGCGGGGGGGGGGGGCCGGGGGGCGCGGGCCCACCGGCGGCCCGCGCGGGGGGGGGCGCCCCCCCGGGGGGCCCCCCCGGGGGGGGGGGCGGGGGGGGGGGGGGGGGGGGGGGGGGGCGCGACCCGGCAGACGGTGCTGGCGCTCCAGCCGTACTCGGACGTGGTGGTCTTGCC
>NZ_JBHWVM010000087.1:0-14009 GCF_042736805.1 Streptomyces sp. NPDC060031 | reverse complement strand
GGGGGCCCGAAAACACACACCGCCGCGGCGTGGCCGCGGGGGCGCGCCGGGGCCATAACTTGCGCCCCCCCCCCACTCCGCGCGGGCCCCCCGCCCCCGCCGGGGGCCCTTCTCGTTCTCCGGAGCCCGGGGAGGCCCTCCGTGTTCGTCCGGCGGACGGGTGACGTGCACCGGGAGTTGGCCACGGTGGCCGAATCTTCTCGACGGCCGTCACGACGTGGCGCCGCACACCACTCCTGGGGGACACCGATGAAGAAGCAGTTGGGCATCGCGGGGCTCGCGGCGCTGGTCGTCGCCGGGACGGTCTCGGTCCTGCCGGCGCAGGCGGTGACGTACGGTACGCCCACCATCAGCCTGTCCGCCGGGTACCTGTCCGGGGCCGTCGGTGCGGTCGGCGACCCCGTCGTGGACGTGACCGTGGGCCAGAGCGGGGCCGATGTCTCCGCGCTCACCGTCAGCGCCTCGGCGTCGAGCAGGTCCTCGGTCGCCGGGACGGGCGACGTGACGGTCACCGGGGCCGGTGCGGTACGGCAGCTGGCCGTCACCGCGCGGGGGCGCGGTTACACCAACCTCACCGTCAAGGTGACCGGGCTGGGCGGCAAGAGCGCCACCAGGACCCTGTCGTACGCGGCGTCCTCCGCGGTGCTGAACCCCGCCGACGCGCGCTACTTCACCGGCGCCTCGGACTCCTCGGCCGCCGTGGACGTGGGCGGCGGCTACACCGTCGTCGCCGACGACGAGTCCAACGTGCTGCGCCTGTACGACCGTTCCCGCTCGGCCGCGCCGCTCAGGACCTGGGACTTCAGCTCGCAGCTCGGGGTCAGCAAGGAGGTGGACATCGAGGGGGCGACCCGGATCGGCAACACCATCTACTGGACGGGTTCGCTCGGCAACAACAAGGACGGCGAGTACAAGGCGCCCCGCAACACCGTGTTCACCACCACGGTGAGCGGCTCCGGACCGGGTACGCAGCTCGCGTACGGGCGCTCGTACAAGAAGCTCCGCGACGACCTGGTGGCCTGGGACACCGCGAACGGCAACCGTTACGGCTTCGCGGCGGGGACGGCGGCCGGTGAGGCCCCGAAGCAGATCGACGGGTTCAACGTGGAGGGGCTGGAGTTCGCCCCCGGCTCGACGACGACGGCGTACCTCGGCTTCCGCGCCCCGCTGGCGCCGGCGGCGGCGGGCGGCAAGGCGCTGATCGTGCCGGTGACCAACTTCGACAAGGTGCTCTCCAGCGGCGCCAAGGCGACCTTCGGGGCGGGCATCGAGCTCGACCTCGGCGGGCTCGCGATCCGCGACATCCGCAAGAACGCGGCCGACCAGTACCTGATCCTGGCCGGCTCCTGGGCTGCGGACGACAACTCCGACCCGTACGCCCTCTACCAGTGGGACGGCGTCGCGGGCCACGCCCCCGCCAAGCGTGCCGACCTGCCGACCTCCGACCCGGGCGGCTGGGAGGCCATCGTGGACGTGCCCGACCTGTCGGCCGCGGGGGCGCGGGTGCAGCTCGTCACCGACAGCGGGTCCGCGGACCTGTACGGCGACGGCACCGAGGCCAAGGACCTGACGCACCCGGAGTGGAAGAAGGCGCGGGCGGCCTGGTTCACGCTGGGCTGATGCCGCGGCGCAGCCGCCGGTCCACGTGGTGCAGGCCCGCGGCCAGTTGGGGCAGGGTGAGCAGCAGGGCGGGCGCGATCAGCGCGCCGAGTACGCCCAGCCGTGCCGCCACCGCGCAGGCGGCCCCCAGCGCGAGCACCCCGGCCGGAGCCGTGACCGCGAAGGTCCGCCACCAGGCGCCGCGCACCAGGCGGGCCGAGCGGCGCACGGCGGCCGCCGGGCCGAGCCCCTCGTACCCGGCGGCGGTCGGCGCCAGGGCGAGCAGCACCCCGAGCCAGAGGGCGACCGGTGCGAGGGGCAGCAGGGCGGGCGCGGGGAGCCCGGCGGCGAGGAGCGCCGCGGCGGGGCCCGCCACGGCGAGCAGCACCAGCAGCTGGGCGCCGAAGACGGCCGGGACCCGGGGCGCCGCGGCCCGCAGCAGCCCGGACACGCTCACCGGCCGCCCGAGCACCGCGGGCCGGAGCAGGGCCGAGACCAGGGCGGCGGCCAGCGCGCAGCCGAACAGCAGGAACAGCGCCGCCGTCGGGAGCAGGGCGTAGACGAAGACCCGGCTGCCGGCCGAGCGGGAGAGCGAGACGAGCGTGGCCGCCCCGGCGATGACGGCGACGGGGAGCAGCGCCGCGGCCTGGCCGAGCAGCAGCGCGCCGAGCAGCCGGCCGCCGTACCGGCCGAGGGTGGCGAAGGCGCCGCCGAGTATCTCCCCGGGCCGCAGTGGGCGCAGGGGTACCACCCCGGCCCGGGGCGGCTGAGGAATCCAGTACTGCGCCATGCGCGGGCCCCCTGTTCCCCGGAGGCGGCCAGGGTAGCGCGGCGGGAGCCAGGAGTCCCCGGGCGTGCGGGGATCCGTGCACCGGCATCGATGTGTACGCACGTACGCAATACTGTGTACACTCGTACACATGCCTTACGCACTGCTTGCCGCGGCCATCGCCGCAGAGGTCGCCGGGACCACCGCCATGAAGTACAGCGAGGGCTTCACCAGGCTGTGGCCCTCGCTGATCACGGTGGTGGGCTACGTCATCGCCTTCTCGCTGCTCGCCCAGACCCTCAAGTCGATGTCGGTCGGCACGGCGTACGCGATATGGGCGGGCGTCGGCACGGCCGCCATCGCCGCCATCGGGATGGTGTTCATGGGCGAGGCCGCGACGGCCGCGAAGATCGCCGGCATCGCGCTGGTGATCGGCGGCGTGGTGCTGCTGAACATGGGCGGGGCCCACTGATGCCCTCGGGCGCGCGGCGCTTCGACCCCGACCGGCGGCAGCGGATCATCGACGCGGCGATCCGGGTGGTGGGCGCGAAGGGCATCGCGGGGCTGAGCCACCGGAGCGTGGCCGCGGAGGCCGATGTCCCGCTGGGGTCGACGACGTACCACTTCAAGACACTGGACGACCTGCTGGTGGCGGCGCTGCGGCAGGCGAACGAGGCCTTCGCGCCGGCCCTGGCCGTGCGGGAGGGCGGTGACCTCGCGGCGGCGCTGGCGCGGCTGCTGGGGGAGCTGCTGTCGGCGGACCGGGGCCGGGTGGAGCTCGAGTACGAGCTCTACCTCGCGGCCCTGCGGCGCCCGGCGCTGCGCCCGGTGGCGGCGGAGTGGGGCGAGGCCGTGGCCGCGGCCCTGGCTCCGCGGACCGACCCGGTCACGGCGCGCGCGCTGGTCGCGGTCATGGACGGCATCAGCCTGCAGGTCCTGCTGACGGACGCCGAGTACGACGAGTCGTACGCCCGCGAGATCCTGCGGCGGGTGCTGGGTCCCGGTTAGCCGGACCCGGGCCTGGTCTGCGTCCGGGGCCGGGTCCGGACCCGCGGCCGGGGCCGGGGCCGGGGCCGGTTACGCCGCGCGGACGGCCGACAGGGCCGCGGTGACGCTCGCCTCGATGTCGACGATCGGGTAGAGCACCTCGCGGACCGTGCGGTCCCGGTCCACCACCAGGGTCAGCCGCTTCAGCCGGCTCACCCCCGCCGCGCGGAACGTCGGCAGCCGCAGCGCCGCCGTCAAGGTGAGCTCCGCGTCCGACAGGAGCGGGAAGCGCAGCCGCTCCTGCTCCGCGAACTCCCGCTGCTCGTCGGGCCGTTGCGTCGAGACGCCGTGCACCGTGGCCCCCGCCGCCGTGAACTCCTCCAGCTGGTCGCGGTACGTGCACGACTCGAACGTACAGCCCTTGGCGCCCGGAATGCCGGCCCAGCCGGGCGGGTAGGCGTCGGCGCGGGCGTACGCGCCGGGGAAGCAGTACAGGACCGTGAACGGCGTGTCCGCCACCGGGTCGCGCAGCTTGCCGAACCGGTCCGGCAGCAGCAGCTCGGGCAGTCGGGTGCCGCGCAGCGCGTGCACGCGTACCGCCTCCCGCGAGGCCTCGTCCGTCGTCGCCGTCATCTCTCCCTCTCCCAGGACCCAGGTGTCTCCCCAGTCCTGGAGGGCCACCAGGACCGGGAGCAGCCCCCGCCCGCGCGGGGTCAGCCGGTATGCGTGCCGCACCGGGCGCTCCTGGTACGGCTCGCGCGTCAGCACCCCGGCCTCGACCAGCAGCTTCAGCCGCTCGGTCAGCACCTTCCGGGAGACCCCCAGCTCGCGCTGGAACTCCTCGAAGCGGTGCACGCCGCGTGCGGCGTCGCGGACGATCAGCAGCGTCCACCAGTCGCCCACGACGTCGAGGGCCTGGGCGATGGAGCAGTCCGCGTCGCCGAGGTGCGTGCGCTGGGCCATGGGCACTCCTTTGTCCGTTGACCCAAGGCTGTCATGCTGACATAGTCAGTTCCCAAAAGAAACTGACTATGCCTGAAGGCGGGGGCACGGTGTGCTGCAGGGGTTCAAGGACATACCGAGGGTCGTGTGGCTGCTGGCTGCGGGTGTCTTCGTCAATGCCGTCGTCAGCTGCACCTTCGTCTTCGTCTTCGTCTACCTGACCGGCCCGCGCGGCCTCGGCACCACCCAGGCGGGGCTGATCGTCGGCATCGGCGGCCTCGGCCTCGTGGCGGGGAACTTCACCGGCGGCTGGTACGGCGACCGCTTCGGCCACCGGAGCGTGCTGCTCACCGCCTCCGCGCTCGGCGGGGCCGTTCTCATCGCCCTGCCGGCGCTGCCGACCGGCCCGCTGACCCTCGCGCTGCCCCTCGCCCAGTACGCCGCGGGGGTGATCCGCGCGGCCCACTCCGCGCTGGTCGCCGTCACCGTGCCGGAGGGAGCCCGGCGCCAGGCCTTCGCCGTCACCCGCTGTCTGTCCAACGGCGGGTTCACCGTCGGCACGCCGCTCGCCGCCCTGGTCGCGACCGGACTCTCCTACGACTGGCTCTTCGTCGCGGACGGCCTCGGCACCCTCTTCTTCGCCCTCTGGACCGCCCGGGCCGTTCCGGCCGGAGGCGCCACCCGTCCTCCCGCGGCCCCGGACGGGGGTCTGGGCCGCGGGGGGCTGTGGAGGGAACTGCGCGCGCGGCCCGCCGTACTCGTCCTGCTCGGCGCGATCGTCGTCGTCGACGTCGTCTACCGGCAGCACTACACGACCTTCCCCGTCTTCCTCGCCGACCACGGCCTGGACACCCGTGCGTACGGACTCCTCATCGCCATCAACGGCGGCGTCATCCTGCTCTTGGAGATCCCCGCCACCCTCGCCCTGCGCAAGCGCTCCCCGTTGCACATCATCGGCGCCGGACTGGTGCTGGTGGGCGGTGGCTACGCGATGCTGGCGCTCGGCGTGGGCGTGGCCCCGGCCGTCGCCATGATGCTGCTCCTCACCCTCGGCGAGATCCTGTACAAGACCACCGCCACCGCGTACGTCGCCGACGAGTCACCCGAGCACGCGGTGGGCCGCTTCCAGAGCCTGTACGCGGGAGTCTCCGTCAGTGGCGTGGTCCTCGCCGCTCCGCTCGGCGGCGCCCTGTACGCGGCGGCGCCCGACCTGCTGTGGCCGCTGTGCTCGGTGCTCGGCGTCGGCGCCGGTGCGACCGTGCTGTTCGTGGGCGCTCGGGCGGCACGGCGACCCGCGCGACCGGCACATGAGACCGGTTCGCCCGCGGCGGCCGTCGCCGGTTAGGTTTCGGACATGACTGCTACGCGTACCACCGGCGCCGTCGCCGCCGGACTTGCCACCATCACCGCCGACGGCACCGTCCTCGACACCTGGTTCCCCGCCCCCGAGCTGGTCGCCGAGCCCGGCCCGGCCGGCACCGAGCGCCTCACCGCCGAACAGGCCGTGGAGCTGCTGGGCGCCGCCGCGGCCAAGGCGCTGCGCTCGGACGCGGTCCGCGGGGTCGAGGTCGTAGCCGTCCGCACGGTCATCTCCTCTCTGGAGGACAAGCCGCTGGACGCGCACGACGCGTACCTGCGCCTGCACCTGCTCAGCCACCGCCTGGTCAAGCCGCACGGCCAGAACCTGGACGGCGTCTTCGGCCTGCTGGCCAACGTCGCCTGGACCTCGCTCGGCCCGGTCGCGGTCGACCAGGTGGAGACCGTACGCCTCAACGCGCGTGCGGAGGGCCTGCACCTGCAGGTCACCTCGATCGACAAGTTCCCGCGGATGACGGACTACGTCGCCCCCAAGGGCGTCCGCATCGCCGACGCGGACCGCGTCCGCCTCGGTGCGCACCTCGCCGAGGGCACCACGGTCATGCACGAGGGCTTCGTCAACTTCAACGCCGGCACGCTGGGCACCTCCATGGTCGAGGGCCGCATCTCGGCGGGCGTCGTGGTCGGCGACGGCTCCGACATCGGCGGCGGCGCGTCCACCATGGGCACCCTCTCGGGCGGCGGCAAGCAGATCATCTCGATCGGCGAGCGCACCCTGATCGGCGCCGAGGCGGGCGTCGGCATCGCGCTGGGCGACGAGTGCGTCGTCGAGGCCGGCCTCTACGTGACCGCGGGCACCCGCGTCACCCTCCCGGACGGCCAGATCGTCAAGGCCCTGGAACTCTCGGGCGCCGACAACATCCTCTTCCGCCGCAACTCGGTCACCGGCGCCGTCGAGGCCCGCCCGTACAAGGCGGCCTGGGGCGGCCTGAACGAGGTCCTCCACAGCCACAACTGACCCACGACCGACCGGCGCCGCCTGCGCGGTCCGGCTGTCGCAGCGCCCCTCGTCCCCCAGCCGGGGGCGGGGGGCGTTCTGCTCCCGGACCGGGTCAGCGCAGGGGGATGGTGCGGATCAGACCCGCGAAGGCCTGCTGTTCGGCCTCGGTCAGTTCCACCGACTCCATCGGGTGCGCGGACGAGCCGCGCTGGGCCGGGATGACCCCGAGGCCGTCGAAGGCGCCCGGCTCCGGCTGGTGGACGCGGCTGTCCGACAGCATGTGGCCGAGGCCGACGACCCAGACGACAGCGGCGACGAGCAGGACGGCGAGGCCGATTTCCTCGGCGAGGGAGATGGAGGGGAACACGCGGTCCTCCAGGGAGTGCGAGCGGTCCGGGGCGGTGCAAGATCGAGCGTGGGGACACTCAACACCAGAACGGGCCGAATGGGTAGCGATGTGGCGGGCCTCACGCCAGGGCCGAAAGTCCCCCTCGTTCCCCTCGCCCCCGCCATCCGCCGCGGCGCCCTCAGCGCGTCAGCGCGAGCTTGAAGCCCTCGTGGCTCCGGGCGAAGCCGAGCCGCTCGTAGAAGCGGTGCGCGTCGGCCCGCCGCTTGTTGCTGGTCAGCTGGACCAGGCCGCACCCCCGCTCGCGGGCCCGCTCCACCGCCAGTTCCATCAGCTTCGCCCCCAGGCCGCCGCCCCGCCGGTCCGCGCGGATCCGTACCGCCTCCACCAGCGCCCGTTCCCGGCCGCCCTGGCCGAGGCCGGGAATGTAGGTCAGCTGGAGGCAGCCGAGGACCTCGTCCCCGTCCGTGAGGACGAGCAACTCGTTGCGGGGGTCCGCCTCGATGTCGGCGAAGGCCCGTTCACGGGCTTCGCCGAGGGCGGCCGGTTCCTGGCCCTCGTCGGCCAGCAGGGCGAGTACGGCGGGCAGGTCCTCGCGCGTGGCGGTACGGAAGATCATGCCGAGGAGTGTGGCAGGAGGCCCGGTCGGGACGGCGACCGGGCCTCCTGCGGTACATGGGACTACGGGCGGAAGCGCAGCACCTGCGGGTCGTGGTCGCTGTTCTGGGCCGCGAACTCGGCGTTGACGTGCACGCTGTCGTACGTGAACGACTTGATCGCCGGGCTGGTCAGGATCTGGTCCAGCACCTGGGCGTTGCCCTGGTAGACGTACGAGTACCGCTCCGCCTTCGGCAGCGACTTGATCGCCGGGTACAGCGCCCCGCCGTCCGCCAGCGCGTTCGCCGTCGCCGAGAACTCGAAGTCGTTGATGTCGCCGAGGGCGATCACGTTCGCGTTCTTCTCGGTCGCCAGGATGTCCTTGACGAAGCCGTTCACGGCCTGCGCCTGGAGCAGCCGCTTGGCCTCCGAAGAGCGCACCGGCGGCTGGTGGTGCGAGGCCAGGCCCTCGTCGCCGCCCTTGGAGCCGAAGTGGTTGGCGATCACGAAGACCGTCTTGCCGCGGAAGACGAACTCGCCGGCCAGCGGCTTGCGGCTGTCCGCCCACGCCGGGTTCGCCGGGTCGATGCGGCCGGGGGAGTGGGTCAGGGCGGCCTTGCCGTTCTCCTTCACCACGGCGGTCGCGGTCACCGCGTCACCCGGGGCGCGCTCGGTGAAGGAGACCCGCGCCGGGTTGAAGAGGAACACCTGGCGGATGTTGCCGCCGGGCTCGCCGCCGTCCTTCTTGTCCTCGGGGTTGACGGTCCGCCACTGGTACGCCGGGCCGCCCGCGGCCGCGACGGCCGCGGTGAACTTCGTCAGCGTCTGCTCGGCCGAGACCGTGCCGTCGTTCTTGGCGCCGTTGTCGTCCTGAATCTCTTCCAGGGCCACGATGTCGGGGGAGGCGAGGTTCTCGACGACCGCCTTGGCGAGGTTGTCGAACTTCTCCTGCGGGTCGGTCGGGTCGAGGTTCTCGACGTTGTACGTGGCCACCGCGAGCTCGTTCGCCGCCTGCGGCTTGGTCTTCTCCGGGGCGAGGGTGCCCGCCTTGACGGTGCCGAGGGTGCGGGCCACCAGCGTGTAGCCGCCGAACTGGTTGAAGTCCAGCGGGCCTTCGGTGGTCCCGGTCAGCTTGTCGCCGACGTTGGCCACCGGGAAGGGCTGCTGCGCGAGGGGCGCGAGCTGCTGGATCTGGAGGCGGCCGGTGTTCTGGGACTCGTAGGAACCGTAGATCGTGCCCCCGCGCTTGGCCTGGTTCTCCCAGCCCTTCACGGTGACCCACAGCTCCGCGTACGGGTCGGTGGCGCCGACCACGCGCGAGGTGCCGATGCGGACGTCCATGCCCTCGAGGGACTCGTAGTAGTCCAGGGCGTAGCGCGCGGGGTCCAGGGTCAGGCCGTTGATGCTGCCCGCGGCGGCCGGGTCGCCGGCCGGGGCGTACTCGGCGGGGACCGAGTACTCGTTGACGGCGGTGGCCTCGGGCAGGGCGTTGCCCGAGGAGACGACGGTCACGGCCGGCTTGGAGATCTGGGTGACCGACTGGTTGCCGGAGGAGACGCCGCCCGGTATGTACTCGCCGACCAGGCCGGAGACCTTGACCGCGTCGCCCACGGCGACGGTCGGGACCGAGCTGGTGAAGACGAACACGCCCTCGCTGGTGGCGGCGTTGTCGTCCGCGTCCGGGTCCTGGATCCAGAAACCGCGCGAGCCGTAGGTGCGCACGCCCGTCACGATGCCCTCGACGTCGCTGACCTGCTTGCCGATGAGCGGGGATATCCGGGTGGTGCCCTGGATGTCGTGGATGCGTATCGGATCGGCCGACGCGGCGCCCTCGGCGGCGTCGGCGGAACCGGCGAGCAGGCCGGTGGCCAGCGCGGTGGCGACGAGGGCCGCGACGGCGGCGGAGCGGGGATGCGAGGAGCGCATGGGCAGGAACTCCGGTGTGAGATGAGGAAAGCAGAGATCTACGCGCGTCAATTTCCTTCTTGGCCAGCAAAGTTGTCAAGCCCTACAGGGGATACGAAAGCTGTCTGTGGGATGAACCAAAGGGGATGCCCCGCCGGGCGCGCCCGAAATGCGTCTACGCTGGGGCGCCGCAAGAAGGTCACGACCGCCTGCCGCCCGGCCGACGTACGGACGTCAGGCCGCCCCGCCGCAGGGCTGTCCGACCGCACGATCGTCCCACCGCGCCCGCGAGGAGAACCGTTCCATGTCCGCAGAGTCGCACCCCACGCTGCCGCCGGTCCGGCTGCTCTCCGACGCGGAGCTCGCCCGAGACGCGCTCGCCGCCCCGCTGTTCGCCCGCGCGGTACACCTGGCCCGCTGGGCCGGGCCCGACACCCGCGTGGACATCGGCGGCGAACTCGTCGCGGACCAGCTGCCCGACGCCGTCGCGGTGCTCGGACTCGACGCCGCCGACGAGGACTCCCCGGTGTACGCGAGCCAGGCCTGGCGGGTCGCGGTCGACACCGGCCTGGTCGACGTGACCGAGCCCGACGAGGACGAGGCGGCGCAGGAGGCGCCGGACTCGGCGGCGGACGCGGACGAGGGCGCGGCCGACGGGGACCGGGGCGCGTCCGACGAGGCGCGGGACTTCGGCACCGCGGTGCCGGGCGAGGACCTCGCGCTGGTCACGGGCGGCGCCCCCGGCGACGTACTCGACCTGTGGCTGGCGGCCCTGGACACGGTCCTCGCGGACGCGGCGGTGCCGGCCCTGGACGACCTCGTGGACGCGCTCGACGCGGGCGGCGAGATCGACTTCGACCAGCTCGACTGGAACCCGCGCCGCGAGGCGGACTTCCTCGACGGTGTCCTCGCCAACCTCTACCTGCTCACCGTCGCCGAGGGCGGGGCGGCCGACAGTCCGGTTCCGCTGCCCGTGCTGGCCGCCTCGATGGTGGTGCCCGACGACATGGGCGACCCGACCGACGCCGTCCTGGAGCAGGTCTCGGACGCGATGATGCGCCTCGACGACCAGTTCCGGCAGTTGGAGCCCATCGGGCTCGTCGAGTTCCGCCCGGTCGACGAGGACCTGCTGGCGGAGGCGGGCGAGGAGGAGCAGGACGCCGCGGGACCGCAGGGCGCCGAGGGCGACGACGAGGACGACGTCGCCCGGTACGGGATGGTCCGCCTGACCCCGCTCGGCCTGTACGGGATCCGGGCCCGCATGCTGGAGGCCGGAGTCGAGGCCCCGGCCATCGGCGAGCTGGCCGACAAGGGCGCCGACGTACTGCTCGACGCGATCTCCCACTACCCCGAGGGCGCGGCCCAGGCGGAGATCGAGCAGTGGCTGGCCGGCCGCGCGCTGCCCGCGGCGGCCGCCGAGCTGCTCGCCGCCGCCAGGGGTGACGACGCAGGTGCCCCGCTGCGCCGGCTGCGCTGCCAGCAGGCCCTCGCCCCGGCCGGGGCGGACGCCGAGCCGGCGCTCCGCGCGGTGCTGGACGACCCGCAGCTGGGCGGTCTCGCACGGGTCTGGCTGGCGGAGCGCGGGGCGGCCGACGTACCGGCGCCGGACGGGGCGATGGTGTTCTGGCTCACGGTCGACACGATCGCGGCGCAGCTCGGCGCGGACGGGGAGACGGAGGAGCTGCCGGCCCTGGTGGAGACGCTGACCGCCCATCACGCGGGCTTCTTCGACGAGGTGTGGCGGGTGGAGCACCCGGCGACGGCGGACGTCCTGGAGGCGATGGGCCGGCTGCACCCGGACAAGAAGATGGCGAAGGAGGCCCGCAAGGCCGCCTTCAAGGCGCGTTCCCGGCAGCCGTAAGGCCGTGGGGGGAGGCAAGCCCCGGGGCGAGGGAGAGGCACGCCTGGGACATCGGTAATGAGACGTTCCTGAAGGGGAGTTGGCCATACCGAACCGGGCGAAGGGGTCGCTTCGTTTTCGTGGGTAGTTCAGCGGGCGTTCAGGTGCGGGCGGGAGCGTGTGCGCCGACGACTGCACCGCAGGCGCACCACCTCCCCACCCCCAGGAGACCCGATGCCGCTCAGCCGTAGAGACTTCACCGCCCGCACCGTCATCGCCGGTGCCGGCGTCGCGCTCACCGGGACGGTCGGCGCACTCGCCACCGCCCCGGGGGCGCTGGCGGCCGACGACAGCACGCACCACGACGAGCGCGGCCGCCCGAACGGCCCCGGCTACGGCCCGCTGGTCCCCGATCCGGCGGGCCTCCTCGCGCTCCCCGCCGGGTTCTCGTACCGCGTCGTCACGCACAGCGGTGTCACCACGCTCGAATCCGGCGAGTCCACCCCGTCCAACCACGACGGCACGGCCGCCTTCGAGGGCCACCGCGGGGTCACCCTCCTCGTCAACAACCACGAGCTGAAGGGCCCGCGCTCCGGCTGGGCGCACCCCGTACCGCTCACCGAGGGCCTCGTCTACGACCCGGGCGCGTCCGGCGGCTGCACGGTCGTCGAGGTCCGGTGCGGCGGCGAGGTCGCCGAATGGGTGGGCATCGCCGGTACGTCGACCAACTGCGCGGGCGGAGCCACCCCCTGGCACACCTGGCTGACCTGCGAGGAGAACGAGGACCTGGCGGGCAAGAACGGCATGACCAAGGACCACGGGTACGTCTTCGAGGTGGACCCGCACGACCGCCGCGCCAACCGCGACCCGAAGCCGGTCAAGGCCTTCGGCCGGTACGCGCACGAAGCCGTGGTCATCGACCCCAAGCAGGGCCACGCCTACCTGACCGAGGACGCCTCCGGCCCCAACGGGCTGCTCTACCGGTGGACCCCGCCGCGCGGGTTCCACCACGGGCGCGGCAAGCTGCGTACCCTCGCGGACGACGCCGGGGTGCTCGCGGCCGCCAAGTGCTTCGACAGCTCGGGCGTGTTCGTCGACGACCTCTCGCGGGCGACGAAGATCGGCACCGTGTACGGGGTCGACTGGGCGCCGGTCGCGGACCGTGACGCGCGGACGGTCCCGGTGCGCAAGCAGTTCGGGGCCGGCGCGGTGACGCGGGCGCGCAAGCTGGAGGGGATGTGGTGGGCCGACGGCGGTGCCTACTTCGTCTCCTCGTACGCCCGTACGGAGAGCCCGGGCGCCCCGCACGACGGGCAGGTGTGGTTCTACGACCCCAAGCGGCGCACGATCCGGCTGACGGTGCTGCTCGGGGTGAACGCGGACCCGGCGGCCGACGGCGGCTACGACGGCCCGGACAACATCACGGTCTCGCCGTACGGCGGCTTGGTCATCGCCGAGGACGGCTCGGGCCTGCAGCACCTCTTCGGCGCGACCGAGTCGGGGCGCACGTACCCGCTGGCGCGCAACGAGCTGAACATCGGGACCGCCGAGGAGCCGGAGTACTCGGAGTTCACGGGGGTCTGCTTCTCGCCGGACGGGCGCACGCTGTTCGCCAACATCCAGGACCCGGGCATCATGCTCGCCATCACGGGTCCGTGGCGGCGTACGCGCTGACGCCCGGCACGACTGAGCCGCCGGACGGTGGGCCCGGCGGCTCGGAGCCCGGTGACTCATGGAGTCGGCGGCCCAGCCATGCGGAGGCTGGGCCGCTTCAGCGCTTCAGCGTTTCAGCGGTCGGCGCTTCAGCGGTTCGGATATGCCTCGGCGCGGCTGGCCGCGGCCCACTCCTCCAGCAGGAACTCATACGCGTCGGAGGGCCACTCGCCATCCACCCGAGTCTCGACGAGGTGCCGGATCGCCTCGTTCGCCTCGGCGGCGGACGGGCGCGCGGGACCCGCGGGCTGGAGTGTCTGGTGCATGGATCCAGGCTACGGGCGGGCACTGACAGCCACCGCCCGATTAAGGGTGGAATCGATCACCCAGAGCGGTGATCGGTGGCTCCATGTGCCCGCCCACCTGCTCAGAGTGCCTGGGAGGCGGGTTTGACCATGCCGCGCACTGTGCGGGACTTCACAAACTCGCCCATGGCCGTCATCTCCCATTCGCCGGAGAACTGCTTGATCAGCTTGGCCATCATCACGCCGGTCTGCGGCTCCGCGCCGGTGAGGTCGAAGCGCACCAGCTCCTCGCCGCTCGCCGCGTCGATCAGGCGGCAGTAGGCCTTGGCGACCTCGGTGAACTTCTGGCCGGAGAAGGAATTGACCGTGAAAACCAGCCCCGTCGCATCGGCGGGGAGCCGGCCTAGGTCGACCACGATGACCTCGTCGTCTCCCGAGCCCTCGCCGGTGAGGTTGTCGCCGGAGTGCTTGACGGCCCCGCCCAGGATGGACAGCTTGCCGAAGTAGCAGCTGTCGATGTGGTTGCGCTGCGGGCCGTACGCGATGACCGAGGCGTCGAGGTCGATGTCGCGCCCGCCGAAGGCGGGCTCCCAGCCGAGGCCCATCTTGACCTGGGAGAGCAGCGGGCGGCCGCCCTTGACCAAGGACACGGTCTGGTTCTTCTGGAGGGTGACCCGGCCCTTGTCCAGGTTGACCTTGCCGCTGCCGGGCGCGGCGGCGGGGGCCGGCGGGGCCGCGGGCGCCGCGGG